>CAWULM010000056.1:0-4410 GCA_963923635.1 uncultured Micrococcales bacterium
GGTCTGATGCAGGTGAAGCAACGATGGTGGTGTACTCCATTGCGCCGGCTGCTTCCAGAGCACCCTTTACTGCGGCAATCGTTGAACCCTTCTGACCGATTGCTACGTAGATGCATCGAACCTGCTTCTTAGGGTCTTTCGACTCCCAGTTAGCCTTCTGGTTGATGATGGTGTCTACTGCGATTGCGGTCTTACCGGTCTGGCGGTCACCGATGATGAGCTGACGCTGTCCGCGACCGATTGGAATCATGGCGTCGATTGCCTTGATACCGGTCTGCAGTGGTTCGTGAACTGACTTACGAGCCATAACGCCAGGAGCCTGAAGCTCTAGTGCGCGGCGGCCTTCAGCCTTGATCTCACCCTTGCCGTCGATTGGGTTACCCAGTGGGTCAACCACGCGACCGAGGTAGTTGTCACCGACAGGAACCGAAAGAACTTCACCGGTGCGGTGAACTTCCTGGCCCTCTTCGATACCCTCAAAGTTTCCGAGAACAACAGCACCAATCTCGCGCTCGTCGAGGTTCAGCGCTAGGCCCAGAGTGCCATCGGCGAACTTCAACAGCTCGTTCGCCATTGCACTTGGTAGACCCTCGATGTGCGCGATACCGTCACCGGCGTCGATCACGTGGCCCACTTCGGTGCGCGCAGCGGTTGCTGGTTCGTAAGACTTTACGAAGTCTTTGAGCGCGTCACGAATCTCGTTCGGGCTGATTTTTAGATCTGCCATCTCGTTCCTCTTTTTTTCTTGTGGTTAACCGTTGGCTCGACTACGCGAGTTGCAACTTAGCTTGGTTTAGGCGGCTAGCAATGCTGCCGTCAATGATTTCGCCTGCAACCTGAACTCGAACTCCACCGATGATGGTTGGGTCGAGAACAACGTTGAGGTTAAGTGATTTGCCGTAGCCAGCTGCCAAGACCGCTTCGAGACGCTTGGTCTGCTCTGCGCTTAGTGGCTGTGCAACGGTAACAACCGCGACCAGACGTTCTGCCACTTCAGAAATCAACTTTCCAAAGTGGTCGAGAACAATGCTGACCTTGCGGTTCTTTGACCCGATAACGGAATAGCGAGCAAGCAGGGATGCCTCGGCAGAAACCTTGCCCTTGGTTAGGCTCGCGACGAGCTCAACCTTTGCATCGGTGCTTGCCTGGCGTGACGAAAGTGCCTGCATCAGTTCGTGGTCTGAATCAATCAGACTGCGAAGTGAAAACACTTCTTGCTCGAGTGACTCGAGCTTCTTGCTTGATGCAGCAATCGAGGCAACGGTGTAAACACCGAACGCTTCGAAGGCGTGCACAAGGTCACTCCCCTTCGACCAGCGCAAACCAGACAAAACACCCGCGAACGACAAAGCTTCTTTCGACACCGACTTGCCGAATACGGCTGCCAGTGCTTTCTGCTTGGTCGCGGCCTCTCCAGAAGGGTCTGAGAGGATGTTTCGCAACTGAACCGAAGAACCGACTGCAGCACCAATAGCCAGCAGCTGTTCTGCGAAGTTCAGGTCGGCAGACTTGAGCACGGCGTCTAGCGCCTGCTTGCCTGCTGACATTGCCTGTCTGGTAGAGCTAGCCATTATTTGCCCTTACCTGCTTTACCGTTCGATTCAAGATCTTTCAAGAACGAGTCGACTACCGAACCGGCTAGTTTGTCGTTCTGCAGGCTTTCACCGACAACGCGAGATGCGAGGTCGATGGCAATGCTTCCAACTTCTGAGCGAAGTGAAACCAGAGCGGCCTGACGTTCAGCTTCAATCTGAGCCTTGGCGTTCGCAACGATGCGATCGGCCTCGACATTTGCCTGAGCCTTAGCCTCAGCCACAATGGCTGCGCCTTCTGCTCGAGCCTGCTCGCGCAAAGCGGCTGCTTCGCTGCGAGAGTTTGCCTGGGCCTTCTCGATCTCTGCGTTTTTCTCCGCCATTTCAGCCTGAGCACGTTCGGCAGCTGCCAAACGTCCTTCGATAGCTTCGGTGCGGTCGTCAAGAGTCTTCTTGAAGTTTGGTAGGACCTTGAACCAGAAAAGGGTCAGCAGGATCACAAAAACAACCGACGACCAGAACAAGTCTGCTGGTGCCGGGATCAGCGGGTTGTGGGTTTCCCCTGCCGCCGCAATGATTTTTGTAATCACGCTAGATAATCCTTTTGGTTACTATGCCGAGAAGATGAAGCCGGCAGCCAAACCGATAAGCGCAAGCGCTTCGGTGAAGGCGATACCTAGCCACATGGTGACCTGGAGGCGGCCAGCAAGTTCAGGCTGGCGTGCGATTGATTCGATGGTCTTCGATACAACGAGACCTACACCAATGCCAGGGCCGATTGCTGCGAGGCCGTAGCCGATTGCTCCAAGGTTGCCGACTACGCCGGCTGCGGTGGTTGCGTCCACTTTGTTTTCCCTTCTGAGGTTTAAGAACTAACGGTTGTCAGCTCTTAGTGTTCATCTGCCAAAGCCAACTGAATGTAAACAGTGGTTAGCAGAGTGAAAACGTAGGCCTGTAGGAATGCCACCAAAATCTCAAAGAGAGTAAAGATGAATCCGAACAGGAAGGTTCCAGCACCCATGACTGCCCAAAGGCTGTGTGACTGGAAGATGAAGAAATCTGTAGCCGAGAAACAAAGCACCAGCAGCAAGTGGCCAGCAACCATGTTCATGGTTAGACGAAGCGCCAGAGTAATCGGGCGAAGAATGAAGGTCGACAGAAGTTCGATCGGGGTAACCAAAATGTAAAACACCGGAGGAACACCGGCAGGGAAAAGGGCCGAGGTGAAGAACTTGCCACCGTGGCGCTTGATGCCCGCGTAGATGAAGGTGACGTAAGCAGCTACGGCTAGCACAATGCCGAGACCGATTAGCGAGCTACCAGCCACATTGAATCCAGGGATGATGCCTGTGATGTTCATACCGAAAACCACGAAGAAGATTGTGGTCAACAGCGGCAAGAAGCGGTCGCCGTCTTTCTCACCAAGCTGATCGCGAGCAATGTTGGTGCGAACGAAGTTTAGAGAAATCTCACCGATCAACTGGAAGCGAGACGGAACGTAGTTCTTGGTCTCGACTGCCTTCTTGAAGCGCGAGCTCATGAGCAGGAAAACGACGGCAAGAACGGTGACCACGAAAACACGAATCAACATGATTCGGTTCATCTCGAATGGAGTACCTGCAAAAAGAACTGCCTCAGGATAGAAGTCATCGAGGCTAGGGGCGACAAAGCCGGAACCCGAGTCTTCGGTGAGTGCTGCACTGAGCAGGTTCAAGGCGTGAGTAACCAGGGTCGGCTCCTGAGTCGGGGCAAGGTTGAGTACTTGCGGCGATTTAGAGATTGCGTCAACATCGGCTTTTCGCTCTGTCAACGCCTAAAGTCTAGCAGTATTTGACTCTCAGAAATTCCCGCGGCACGGGCTAGAGGCTAGACAAATGCTTGACGGTTTAGTTTTCGATGATAGGAATGCGTGAACGAAGCACGAGACGAGTGTCGATTGCCAAAGTTCCGATAATCGAGGCGACGACGCTCAAGAAAAACGCCATTCGATCGATGCCAGCCAGGCCGCGCAGGTAGGCAATCAACACCATGAAAAGGGCAATCTTAACCAGCCAGCCACCGAGCACGACCCCGTAGAACACCGCTAGCGATTGGCGTGAACCGAACCATACGGCGAGCGCCGTCAATGAGGTGAACAGCAGCGTGATGGCGGCACCAATGAGCGAACCAGCCACGCCGGGCATCCCCGAGGTGAAGCCACCGATTAGCGCGCCGAGCACCGCGATCAAGCCGGTAAGAACAGAGCCCTGAATCAGGACTGCGCGAAATAGCTTCGGGTTGGTATTGATGCTCACTTTTTTACTCGCTTCAGGATGATTGGCCAGAGGGTATAGGTCAAAGCGACGAACAACCCGAAGGCAAAGTAGTTGAAGATGAAGGTCTGGTCGGTCAAGAAGTAGAGCAAGAAAGTAGTCGAAATCAGAGCCGTCCAGACGTAGAACACGAAAACCGACCCGAGGTGACTGTGCCCTAGGTCTTGCAGACGATGGTGGATGTGCTTGCGGTCAGCCGAGAACGGTGACTTGCCGGCTCGCAGGCGGCGAATCACGGCAAGCGAGAAGTCGAGCAGGGGCAAAATCAGAATCGCAAGTGGAAGCAGTAGCGGTATAAAGGCTGGCACCAGGTCGGCTTTGTTCACAGCGCCAACGTCAACCTGGCCGGTCACCGCGAGCGCCGAAACTGCCATTAGGAGGCCAAGTTGGTAGGCGCCACTGTCCCCCATGAAGATCTTGGCTCGGTGCCAGTTGTGCGGCAAGAATCCTAGGCAGATGCCCATCACAATGGCTGACAGCAGACCAGCCAGCGAGAAGTAGTCGGTTGGCGAGGTCTGCTGAGCCAGCAGGTATGTGTAGATGAAAAAGACAGTGGTGCCGATTAG
>CAWULM010000057.1:0-4387 GCA_963923635.1 uncultured Micrococcales bacterium
AGCCAGTTCAGCGTTGGCCAGCATCCACGAAGCGGAAGCAAAACCAAGAGAATGATCAGCGGCGGCCAGAGGTTAATGGTTTTGCGAATAGCAACCGAAATAGGCATCAGGAGTCGAGGGAACGACAGCGAGTTAACTAGACCAGCGTTTCCGGTGATCGAAGACGCACCACTCTGAAAACAGCTGATGATGTAGTTGTAAAAGAAAACACCGATGAACAGAAACGGTAAGAAGTTTTCTGGGCGTGAGTTGCCAAGAATGAAACCAAAGATGAGGCCGTAGGTTCCGGCTTGAAGGGTTGGCTGAATAACAACCCACCAGCTGCCCAGTCGAGTGTGAGCGTCTTGCGCTTCGTTCGCGAAGTTAGAAAGCGTCCAGGCAAATCCGCGACGCTGCCAAGTTTCTTTGATGTAGTTGAGAAACGGCGGTCTGGCACCAACGCGCTTGAGGCCGTGTGATTCGGCGAAATCGGCAAGACTCACGCGCACAGTCCTCTCGTAAATCCGCCCCTAAAGGTGGCTGGTTGGCTACTTAGAAAGTTTACCCGTGGCTAAAAACTTCTTCACGGCATTGTGAATCTTGTTGTAGTCAGGCAGGTCGGGCTCAAAACCGTTTGCAGGCACCAATTCAAGGGTCTTGATGCCGTATTTCTTGGCCTTCAGCGCAAGATCGATGTATTCGCCGAGCATTCCAGCTGGGATGTCGGTAGCCACCATGTTCTTACTCGCCGAAGCAATTGCTTCGAATCGAGAAAGGATGGTGGACGGGTTCATCTGCTTGAGAATGGCGTTCTCTAGTGCGTGCTGACGTTGCATGCGCGAGTAGTCGGTGGTGGTGTGACGCGAACGAGCGAACCAGAGGGCAAGATAGCCGTCGAGGTGCTTCGGCTTGTCGCTGGCACGCAGCCAACCGGTTGCGTCTGAACCGTCGTCTAACTGACCACCGACCGGAAGGTCTTGGGTGATCATGACGTCTACTCCCCCGAGTGCATCGATCAGTTTGGCAAAGCCATCCATGTTGATCTGAACATAAGACTGAATCTGCAATCCGGTGACGCCTTCGACCGCATCACGAACCGCTTCAATACCGGGGTTGCTTCCGTTCTTGACTGCGTCCGGATACAAATCTTGGTGGTTGTCCATCACGTCTTTGTAAATCGCATTGATCAGACAGTTAACGCCGCAAGACCACCCGTTCGGGTAAATGGTGCGCATTGGCGAACCTTCAACGAACGGAACTTTCTGCAGGTTGCGAGGAATACCGATGAGTGAGGCGTGGCCAGAGTTTGCGTCAATGCTCATCACCGAAAGCGAGTCAGTGCGCTCACCGAAACGGTCAGGGCCGGCGTCTGAGCCAACCAGCAGAATGTTGTAGCGACCGTCGATGGTGCCAGTGAAACCAACGCGGCTGAAAATCTCATTGACCGTCGATGTTCCCACGCGCATCAGGTTGCCCGCGTAAACCAACGATGAAGAACCAAGCACACCAACCAGCGCGAACGCGGTAAGAGCAATCCATTTATCGACTGGAAAGAGTCTGCCTAGCTGAGCAAGGCGGAGAGTGTCGACCATCAAGATGAAGAAGTAAAACGCGTAGCCGATTACCACCCAGCTGATCACGGGGCCAACCAGCGGCAGGGTTAGAAGCGCCAGCAACCAAGGCCGGTGAATCAAGGTGATTAGAAGTGCCAGAGCACCGAACGCGTAAATAAAAAGTGTGACGCGAATAGCAATTCGGCCAAGCGTGCGATTGCCACCAACTAACTGCGCAGTACCTGGAAACAGAATTGTCATGAGCAGCATTAGCCAGGCTCGAGTGCGCATTTGCTGCGGGGTTGCGCGTTCAGGGTTGCGGAACGGGCTAGTGGTGGCGGGACTCACCGGACGGGTAGGTGCGGTGCGTCTCACAGTTGCGACTTCAGCTTCTCGTTCTTTTGTGCGACTTGATCTTTAAGCGAGTCACCGAATGCGACCAACTTCGAAGAAAGGCGTTCGTCGAATGCTCCGAGAATGCGAGCGGCCAAAATGCCAGCGTTGCGAGCACCGTTAATCGAGACTGTAGCCACCGGAATTCCAGCCGGCATTTGCACGATTGAAAGTAAAGAGTCGAGACCATCGAGCTTCGCCAAAGACACGGGCACTCCCACAACCGGAAGTGTGGTGACCGATGCCAGCATGCCCGGCAAGTGAGCGGCACCGCCAGCACCTGCGATGATCACCTTGATGCCACGACCAGCAGCAGCCTTGCCCCACTCGATCATGCGCTCAGGAGTGCGGTGAGCCGAAAGCACTTCAACCTCAAATTCGATACCGAATTCTTTTAGCGCCTCGGCTGCGTCAGACATGACGCTCCAGTCTGAGTCTGAGCCCATTACGACGCCAACAAGTGGTTTAGACATTCCGTCTCCTAACCCGACAATTTTAGGTTCGAACCAGCGTTTTACCGCTGAAGCAGAGCGTTCGCTGTGGCGTGAGCTTCGCGAACCGTTGCGCTGTGGTCATCGCCAACCACCGTGACGTGCCCCATCTTGCGACCAGCTCGTGCGCCTTTGCCGTAAAGATGAACTTTCGCGCTTGGGTGAGCAGCGATCGCCTCTGAATAAGTGGTCACAAAATCGTGTGTGTCATCGACGCCGAGCAGGTTCACCATCACCGCGGTTTCAGCCACCGAGCTCGTGTCACCAAGCGGTGCGTCAATCACCGCGCGCAAGTGCTGCTCGAACTGCGAAGTTACCGAACCTTCGATGCTGAAGTGGCCAGAGTTGTGTGGGCGCATGGCAAGTTCGTTAATCAGCAGTCGACCGTTAGCCGTTTCAAACATTTCTACCGCGAGCACCCCGGTGACCCCTAAACCTTCTGCGATTTGGTGCGCTATCTCGGCGGCCTTGGCCAGAGTCACCTCTGAAGCTCCCGGCGCTGGGCAAATCACCTCGTGGCAAACGCTGTTTTGTTGCACGGTCTGCACCAAAGGCCAAGCCTTGAACTCTCCGCTTGGGCGACGAGCACTGAGCTGAGCAACTTCACGAACGAAGGCAACCTTCTCTTCAGCTAGCAAAACTCCGCCAGCCTTGGCTAGCCCTCCTTCGGTGAGCCAGTCGGCTGCGTCTGCGACATCTTTGATGACTCGCACGCCCTTACCGTCGTAACCCCCGATAGGTGTTTTCAAGATGCAAACACCACCGTTGTGATTGAGGAATTCTTGTAGTTCAGCCGCAGTGCGAATCTCAGCCCAAACAGGCATCGGCAAATCCAGCTCAGCCAGCCGGCGGCGCATGTGAAGTTTGTTTTGAGCGAAGGCAAGTGCGCGTGACGGTGGTTGCACCGAAACACCCTCAGCCTCTAGCGCCTCGAGAATGTGCAGCGGAACGTGTTCGTGATCAAACGTGATTACATCGACAGTTGTAGCGAATTCGCGAACAACCTCAAGCTTTGTGTAGTCGCCAACTTGGGTCGCAGCTAGCGCAGCCGAAGCGTCGGCGCTCTCGGCAAGCACCTTCAGTTCAAAACCCAGTTGCTGGGCCGGCACGATCATCATGCGAGCCAACTGGCCTGCGCCAATCACTCCGATTCTCGGTGCCATGAAAACTCCCTGCTACCTATCTATTTTGCCAGCGTTTTACGCAGGGCTTCGGCGAGCACCTTGGGCCGCGACATTCCGCTTAACACAATCGGGTCTGCCGAATCGATGGCGATCGTGATTCCCGAACCCCTTGAAAAGTCGATGCCGGTAACGGCACTCACCTGTACGTCGCGCTGCACCCGGCCAAATAACCCACCGCGAACCATGATGCGCTGGTTGGTAATGTCAATCGAGTTGCTAGCGAACCGCCAGGTTGGCACGAGCCACAAAAAGAACAGAGCGAAGATTGACAGCACTTCGATGGTGGTCACCATCCACGCGGCTAGCTGGTGCACACTGACCCAGCAGAGCACGGCGATGACGATCGCAAGAACGAAATGCGCGAGCCAGAGTCGGCTCGGTCGTTTGCGCAGTCGCGCCAACAGGATCTCGTTTTCGAAGTTCACCGATTAATTGTGTCGTAGATGAACGATGTCGCCGGCAGCCACGGCATAGAGTCGAGCCTCGGCATCGACTGCAATAAGAAGTCGCCCCTGCTCGTCGATCTCAATGGCCTTACCCTCAACTACATTGTCCCCTGGCATGATTGCACGCACTCGGCGGCCAATCGAAGAGCAGCGCAGCGTAGCCTCACGTCGCAGGCCACTGAGGTCGGCATCTCCTTTAGCGTTCAACCAAGCGCGGTAGTGCTTGACGAAGTTGGCCAGATAGGTTTCCAGTGCTGCCTCAAAACTCACCGTCGCATCTTGGAGTGCGAGCGAAGTTGCGTTCTCGATTGGCAACTCAGCCTGGGTCTGCGTCAGGTTCA
>CAWULM010000058.1:0-4291 GCA_963923635.1 uncultured Micrococcales bacterium
ACCACAACGTCACCGCGCTCAAGCGGAACGATGTTTGGTACCAACTCGTTCACGATGATGCGGTCGTTGATTTGAAGAGTTTTTTCCATCGAGCCAGACGGAATGTAGAAAGAGCGAATCAGGAAGGTTTTGATAACCAGCGACAGCACCAACGCCGACGCGACAATCACAATCAAATCGATGATGAATGCGCCAACCGGGTTTGCTTTTGCTCGACGGTACAGCTTTGCAACTAGAAGATTGCTTTGCTTCTTTGACCCCTTCTTTTTGGAGTCAACGTCGCGCTCTGATTCACTCATGAAAAGAGCCTATGCGCTAAGTCTGAGAAAAGACTTAGTTTGCGTTTTCGCGCTTTTCGCGAATCTTGGCCTTCTTGCCGCGAAGATCGCGAAGGTAGTAAAGCTTGGCACGACGAACGTCACCACGGGTGACTAGTTCGATCTTTTCGATAACTGGCGAGTGAACCGGGAAGGTACGCTCTACGCCAACCTGGAAAGAAATCTTACGAACGGTAAAGGTCTCACGAACACCGTGACCTGAACGGCGAATGACTACACCCTGGAAAACCTGAACACGTGAACGGTTACCTTCGATGATGTTTACGTGAACCTTCACGTTGTCGCCTACGCGGAATGCTGGGATGTCGCTCTTGAGGCTAGCTGCATCTACTGAGTCGAGAATGTGCATTGGAGAATCGCTCTCTGTTTCTGCGCGCAGGTCAAAAACAAGTTGTTTTTCATCTTTGTTATTGCCCGAGGCTCCCCTGCGGCAGAGCACTTTTTCGTGCGAGCAACCTGTCTATTCTGCCAGAGTTACTGGTCGGCAGGCAAGTCTGGGCGCACTTTTTTGGTGCGTTCTACCTGCTGAGCCTTGCGCCAGGCTGCAATGGCGGCATGATTGCCGCTCAACAGCACCTCCGGCACATCCATGCCCTTCCAGCTGGAAGGCTTGGTGAAACTTGGGTACTCGAGCAAGCCGTCTGAGTGGCTTTCTTCGACCAGACTGTCGGCATTTCCGATTACTCCGGGAATCAGGCGAGCAATCGCCTCGGTCATGGCCATAGCGGCCACTTCTCCCCCGTTGAGCACATAGTCACCGAGACTTATCTCGCGAACATTGCCCAGAGTCTTGGCGTATTCGACCACGCGCTGGTCAATGCCCTCATAGCGGCCGCAACAGAACACAATACGCGAAACCTCTGCTAGTTCGTAGGCGGTGGCTTGTTTGAAAAGCTCTCCGGCCGGTGAAGTGAAGATGATGGTTGCATCTCTATCGGTGCCGATAATGTCTTCCAGCGCCTCACCCCAAGGCTCCGGCTTCATCAGCATGCCTGCGCCGCCACCGTAAGGGGTGTCGTCAACCGTTCGGTGCTTATCGTGCGTGTAGGTGCGCAGGTCGTGAACGCGAACGTCGAGCAGATTTTTCTCTCGCGCCTTGCCGAGCAGCGAAAGCTCTAACGCACCAAAGTAGTCAGGGAAAATCGTAATGACGTCGATGCGCATTAGTTCTCCTGAGTTGGCTCTGCGGCGGAGTCATCTTCGATGTCTTCGAAAAGACCGAGCGGCGGATTAACCGTTAGCGTGCCAGCCTTGATGTCGAGATCGGTGACGATTGCCTTCACAAAAGGCACCATGACTTCGCCGGTTGCAGTTTTCACGGTGAGTAGGTCTTGAGCTGGCAGGTGATCAACGCGAATGACTTCGCCAATCTTCACGCCATCGCGAATGACAGCAAGGCCAACGAGTTGGTAGTCATACCAGGCGTCTTCTTCGGCAGGCATCGCGTCTTCATCGTTGTCAACGAGCAAGATTGCACGAATCAAAGATTCAGATGCGGTGCGATCGTCGATGCCCTCTAGAAACAAAACGGGTGCTTGGTTATACCAACGAAGTTCTTTGACGGTAACGGTTTTGCCGTACCACCACGATGATTCGGGAACTTGAAGCTTTAGCACCGAGCCAGGCTTGAAGCGCTCTTCAGGTGAGTCGGTATACAACTCAAGCTTGATGGCACCTTTGAGCCCATGGGCCTTGAGTAGTCGACCTACTCGCAGCTCGGTGTGCTTAGAAATCGGTCTCGACCAGCTCTACACGAACTTTTTTGCCGTCGGCAAGTGCGTTGACTAGAGTGCGAAGCGCCTTAGCAGTGCGACCGTTGCGACCGATTACCCGACCTAGGTCTTCAGGGTGCACGTGCACCTCAAGCAGATCTCCGCGTGAGGTGGAACGAGCAACCACGCTGGCGTCATCAGGGTGATCGACGATCCCCTTTACCAGGTGTTCAAGCGCATCGGCTAGCAAGACTAAGCCTCTTCAGCAGGAGCTTCGGCAGGTGCTTCTTCAGCAGCAGCCTCAGCAACAGCTTCTTCAGCAGCAGCAGCCTCAGCCACAACTTCAGCAACAGCCTCAGCAGCTAGTTCTTCGGCAACAGCCTCAACGATTGCTTCCTCAACTGCTTCTTCAACAGCTGCCTCTTCAACCTTTGGCTTCTTAAGTTCTTCCTTAGGAAGGAGTACTGGCTTCTTCTTGCTGTCAGCAACGAACGCAGCCTTAGGCTCCTTAACCTGAACGGTGTTCTTGGCCTTCTCGCCCTTTGAGGCCTGGAAGTCACCGGTGAGCTTTAGCAGAACTGCTACCTGCTCGGTTGGCTGAGCGCCAACGCCAAGCCAGTACTGAGCGCGCTCAGAGTTGACTTCGATGAGAGATGGGTTCTCGGTCGGAATGTAACGACCAATTTCTTCAATGACGCGTCCGTCACGCTTGGTGCGTGAGTCAGCGACAACGATACGGTAGTGAGGCGCACGGGTCTTGCCGAGGCGCTTCAGGCGGATTTTTACAGCCACAATTTTCCTTTTTGGTTTTGTATTGGGCGAGTTCCACCGTGAGCGTGGGGGCACACTCGGTAGAGAAGCTCTAGGGGTAGCCGTTGGTTTCTGGTTAGAGGGTCAGAAACTAGGCAACCGCTCTATTTTGCCAGAAAAACAGCGTGGATGGCAACATCGTGCCGAAACCCGCCGCTATTTAATGCCGAAAGCAGAGCCACCGGACCGATCTGCCTCACCAAATGGCTTGCCCGCCTGTTCAGCGGCGCGCTTGGCAGGATTTCCAGACTTAGAGCCCTTCTTGCCCTTGTCCTTCTTCTTCGACTTACCCCCGATGAAGCCGCCGCCCATGTTGGGCATTCCTGGCATGCCAGGCATTTGCGGAACACCACCCTTGGCCACGGTTTTCATCATCTTGGCGGCCTGCTCGAAGCGGTTGACCAGGGAATTCACCTCGGTCACGGTGACACCCGAACCCTTGGCAATGCGCAGACGGCGAGAACCGTTGAGAACCTTTGGCATGCGACGCTCCATCGGTGTCATCGAGCGAATGATCGCCTCGGTGCGGTCGATCTCGCGCTCATCGAAATTCTCGAGTTGCTGGCGCATTTGCCCTGCCCCAGGCATCATGGCGAGCATGCTCTTCAGGTTGCCCATTTTCTTGAGCTGCTGCATTTGCTCGAGGAAATCTTCAAGCGTGAAGGTTTCTGAAGCGATCTTCTCGGCAAGTTTGGCTGCCTCAGCCTCATCGAATGCCGATTGAGTCTTTTCGATAAGTGTGAGCACGTCACCCATATCGAGAATTCGGCTGGCCATGCGATCTGGGTAGAACGGTTCAAAGGCATCAAGACCTTCACCGGTCGATGAGAAAATGATTGGCTTACCGGTTACCGATGAAACCGAGAGCGCAGCACCGCCGCGGGCATCGCCATCGAGTTTGGTGAGCACGACACCCGTAATGCCAACGCCATCTTCAAAAGCCTTAGCAACATTGACCGCGTCTTGACCGATCATCGAGTCGATAACAAACAGAACTTCGTCTGGGTCAGTGGCCTTGCGAATGTCGCGAGCCTGCTGCATCAATTCTTCATCAATGCCAAGTCGACCAGCGGTGTCGACGATGACCACCGAATACTGCTTTTTCTGAGCGTGCTTGATCGCATCTTTCGACACGGTCACCGGATTACCAACACCATTGCCTGGTTCTGGTGCGAAGACATCTACGCCTGCGCGTTCACCAACGACCTGCAGCTGGTTGACCGCATTTGGACGCTGAAGGTCGGCTGCGACCAGAAGCGGAGTTTGACCCTGGTCTTTCAACCACTTCGAAAGCTTTCCGGCCAAGGTGGTCTTACCCGAACCTTGCAGACCGGCGAGCATGATTACCGTCGGTGGGTTTTTAGCGAACTGTAGTTTGCGCTGCTCGCCACCGAGAATCTTGATGAGTTCTTCGTTGACGATCTGAACCAC
>CAWULM010000059.1:0-4239 GCA_963923635.1 uncultured Micrococcales bacterium
TTCAACTCTCGAGCCAGTTTTGCTCCCAGTGCCCACCAACCGCTCGTTACTTGAGCGACCTAGCCGCTAAGACCAAAGGCGCTATTCACTACGAATTCGACATCACCGATCGACTCGACCTCGCCAAGAAATTCGGTGTACTACAGACTCCAACCACTCTCGTGGTTGATCGCAACGGATTCGTAAAGTCGCGAATCGGTGGCACTCCAAACAAACAAAGCGTCATTGACGAGATTGGAAACTACCAAATATGAGCAAGCAAATCGACCCGCGCGGACCACGTTTCGGTGCAGCAATCACCACATTTCTATTGGCAACCACAATCTACCTAGCTCTAGACGCCTCAACACAGGGTGTCGCGTTTTGGCTGCTCTTTGCCATCACGGCGTTGTTTGCCGTAGGCGCAGTTTTCGGAAACTCGGTTCACCCTTACGGCTGGCTCTACCGCAAACTGGCGCAACCCCGTCTAGGTAAACCAAAAGAACTCGAAGATGCCGCAGCGCCACAGTTTGCTCAAGCGGTAGGCCTTTTCGTCGCCGGACTCGGCGTCGCATTTGCAGTAGCTGGAGTTGCAAATGCTGTTTTGATTGCCGCTAGCGCAGCTTTCTTTGCGGCATTCCTAAATGCAGTATTCAACTACTGCCTCGGCTGCCAGATTTACTTCTTGCTGAAGCGCTCGAAAGTTATTCGCTAAGCGCAAGAGCCTTACGCATTGCGGCGCGAGCTCTCGAGCGATCGCCGGCCGCGTCGTAAACCAACCCGAGCGCGAACCACGCTTGCCAATCCTTCGGTGATGCTTCGGCAGCAGCTTTGTACTTCTCAAACTCGCGTTGAGCCGATGCACGCACCGGGCGACCGCTTGGTCGAAGTTCAAAGTCGAATTTCGGCCAAGTTCCTTCGGCTTCGAGTCGCGTTGCAAGTTTTTCGATACGAAATCCGAAACGAAGCTCGATCAAAACAAACGCTGCACCAACGAGCGGAAAAACCAAAAGTGTGACGCCCATGATTACGCCGATGGTTTGACCGGATTGAATGAATTTGACAGCTGAGTTTCCCAGCAACCCGATGTATACCAAAGTGAGCCCCGCGGTAACCAGCGCCCCCACCTTGGTTCTGCTCATTAGGCGAGCACCGAATCCAAGCCGACGTGCACGCCAACAGGCTTCTTAGCAGCAAACCTAATCGCAGCAAGAACGCCGTGTGCATATGCGTTGACGCCAGAGGTTTCGTGAGCGATGGTGAGCAATTCGGCTGAGCCACTGAGCAGCACCTCTTGCTTGGCACTCACTCCTTGAAGGCGTAGCGAGTGAATTGGCACCCCGGCAACAACTTCTCCTCGAGCTTCTTGGTCTGCACCGACAATGAGCGGTTGCTCCTTGCGGTTTTTCGAAATCAGCTCAGCGGTGCGAATTGCCGTACCTGATGGCGAATCTACTTTGCCAGCGTGATGAGTCTCTACGATTTCGATATTGCTGAAGTGCTTGGCCGCTTCGGCTGCGAACTTCGATGCCAGCATTGAGCCGATCGAAAAGTTTGGAATCACAACAACGGTGCCGCTCACCTTCGCCACCACAGGTGCAAGTTGCGATAGCTTGCCCTCTGACCAACCGCTGGTACCAACCACAACCGGGATTCCAGCGCTAACCGCTGCGTCGACCACTGCGGTGCTGACATCCAGTCGAGTGACGTCGAAGACCACGTCAGCGCCGTTGATTTCGCTTAAGTCAGACTTGCTGTCTAGCGCGCTGTGCAGCGAAAGGTCGCTGGCGGCATCGATGAGGCTAAGCGCGAGAGCACCCATGCGCCCGCTTGCACCAACTACCGAAACTTTGATGGTCATAAATCTATTTAACCAGTGACTCGAACTCTGACTCAGCCACGTCACCTACGACAACAATCGATTGCTCTCGAGAAATCAGGTCAGCGGCAAGCTGTTGAACCTGCTCACGGCTAACTTCACGGAATCGCTCGAGCGAAGTGTCTAGGTCGACGAACTTTCCGGTGCTGAGTTCAACCCCAGCCAGTCGACTCATGCGCGCTTGAGTGCTCTCGAACTTCAGAGCCAAGCCGCCCGAAATATTGCCGTATGCCAACTCGAGTTCGTCTGCGGTGATTGAATCGTTTGCAATCTTCTCGAGCTCTTCGAGCATGAGAGTGGTTACCTGCTTAGCTTTGGCAGGCGAGCAACCCGCGTACATAGCGAATACTCCCCCGTCTGAGTAACCCTGGTTGAACGAGTAGGTTGAGTAAGCCAGACCACGCTTTTCGCGAATCTCTTGGAACAGACGCGAAGACATGCCGCCTCCGAGAACCGTGTTTAGAACACTCATCACATAGCGTCGATCATCATTGCCGATAAGGCCCTGATAGCCGACCAATACGTTAGCCTGTGAATTTTCTTCACGAACAATGTGCAGAGCACTCTTTCGGCTAAAGGTTGCTTGCTCATTTGCGCGGCGGGCACGAGGCGTTGCCACATTGTCGAGCTGCCAACCGGCTGCAGCCAGATTCTGTTCGACTAGAGAAATGATTTGGTCGTGCTTCACAGCGCCAGCTACGGCAACCACCAAATCTTCTGGGCGATAGTTCGCTTGGTAATGCTCCCAAACTGCATTTCGAGAAACTGCGGTAATTGTTTCTTTCGTGCCACCGATTGGTCGACCTAGATCGGTATCGCCAAGCACCTGCGTGTAAAACGCTTCGTGCGCGACGTCTTCTGGGTCATCTTCGTTCATAGCAAGCTCTTCGAGAATGACTGTGCGCTCGTTTTCGAATTCGGTTGCATCGATCAACGACGAGGTGAGCATGTCTGAAATGACATCAATCGCCAGTGGCACAGCACTCTCTTGAACGCGAGCGTAGTAGTTTGTGTACTCTTTGCCGGTTGCGGCGTTCGATGAACCACCTACAGAGTCGAAGGCTACGGCGATTTCCAGAGCAGTGCGACGCTTGGTGCCTTTGAAGAGCAGGTGCTCTAAGAAGTGCGTACTTCCAAAGTGGCCGTTCGTTTCGTCACGCGAACCGACTCCAACGGCGAAGGAAACAGAAGCGCTCTGCACACCAGGAACTTCTTCGGTTAAAACGCGAACACCGCTCGGAAGAACAGTGCGGCGAACCACACTGCCTCCCGAAGCGGTGAACTCGAGTTGAGGTTGATCGAGCGGAAAATCGATTTCGGTCATTTCTGCCCGACCTGGCTTTCTATTCCTCGTCGTCAGCGTCGTCAGCGTCAGAGTTGTCCTCTTCGCCTTCAACAACTGGGGTGAGCGAAAGCTTGCCGCGGTCGTCGATCTTTGCGATCTCAACCTGAAGCTTCTGACCAACTTCAAGAACGTCTTCGACGTTGTTGACGCGCTTGCCGCCTGCGAGCTTCTTGAGCTCTGAGACGTGCAGCAGGCCATCTTTACCCGGAATCAGCGAAACGAAGGCACCAAACGTGGCTAGCTTCACAACGGTTCCTAGGAAACGCTCGCCAACCTCAGGTACGTGAGGGTTTGCGATTGCGTTGATGGCAGCCTTAGCAGCGTCAGCTGATGGGCCGTCGGTAGCACCGATGTAAACGGTACCGTCGTCTTCGATCGAGATCTCAGCTCCAGTGTCTTCCTGAATCTGGTTGATCATCTTGCCCTTAGGGCCGATAACCTCACCGATCTTGTCGACTGGAATCTTCACGGCGATAACGCGTGGCGCGGTCGGTGCCATTTCGTCAGGCTCAGAAATTGCCTGCTTCATGACATCGAGGATGCTCAAACGAGCCTCACGTGCTTGGCTTAGCGCGCCAGCCAATACAGACGATGGAATACCGTCTAGCTTGGTGTCGAGCTGAATCGCGGTTACGAATTCGCTGGTGCCGGCAACCTTGAAGTCCATGTCGCCCAGCGCGTCTTCTGCACCAAGGATGTCGGTAAGAGCTGCGTATTCGGTCTTGCCGTCAACGGTGTCTGAGATCAGACCCATTGCGATACCTGCAACCGGAGCGCGCAGCGGAACACCGGCGTTTAGAAGTGCAAGAGTCGAAGCACAAACAGAGCCCATCGAGGTTGAACCGTTTGAACCGAGCGCTTCAGAAACCTGACGAATTGCGTAAGGGAACTCATCGCGAGCTGGAAGCACTGGAACCAGTGCACGCTCTGCAAGAGCACCGTGACCGATCTCGCGGCGCTTAGGAGTGCCAACACGACCGACCTCACCGGTTGAGTAAGGAGGGAAGTTGTAGTTGTGCATGTAGCGCTTGGTGGT
>CAWULM010000060.1:0-4194 GCA_963923635.1 uncultured Micrococcales bacterium
GTCGCCAGCCTTCAGCCAGCCGACATTCACAATCACTGGGTCAAAGGCATTGAAATTCTTGTTGATCAAGGTTTGCATCGCGTTGATGGCTTCGGTCATTGCTGAGACAGGGTCTTTCGACATCCAAGGTGAAGAGCCGTGACCACCGCGACCCTTGAAGGTCACAATCATGTCGCTTGCCGATGCCATGAGCGCACCGTCTTTTGCGCCGAAAGTGTGCGGTGGCTGCCACGATGAAGTCACGTGGATGCCGTAGGCGGCAATAGGCTTCGAGCCCGAAACCATGTGCATGTTTTCTTCGAGCATGATGTCAGCTCCGCCGTGGCCCTCTTCACCCGGCTGGAACCAAACAACGACGTCACCCTTGAGCTTGTCGGCGTGTGTGCGAATCAGGTGAGCCGCACCTATGCTGATGGCCATGTGCAGGTCGTGACCGCAGGCGTGCATGTAGCCGTTGGTCGAAGCAAACTCGAGGCCAGTGGCTTCTTTCACTGCGAGGGCATCCATGTCTGAACGAAGCAGAACGGTTGGGCCAGGCTGCGCACCTTTAATAAGAAGTGCAATGCTCGACTGACGCTCACTTAGAAAAATTTCGCCGAGGCCGTGAATCGATGCGAGTACACGCTCTCGAGTCTTAGGTAGGTGAAGTGCAAATTCGGGAATCTGGTGCAGGTCTCGACGAATCTCTTTCAAGACATCGATGTACGTCTCGGCCTCGTCAGCCATTTCGCGATAAAACATGTTGCTCCTTTGCGCTAGCACTCAGACTAACACCGCTGGAATACGCTTGACTCATGTTCTTCGAGGCTATGCACATCAGTTGGCAGCAGGCGCTCGCCAGCCAACGATCACGCCTCGAGAGCCTCGAACAGCAACTGCAATCGATGCAGGCTCAAGGCGCCGCAATTGCGCCACCACTAACCAATGTCATGGCTGCCTTTGCGCAGCCTTTTGATCAGGTCAAGGTGCTCATCGTCGGGCAAGACCCTTACCCAACCGAAGGTCATGCCGTTGGACTTTCTTTCGCGGTGTCGAGCGAGGTGAAGTCGCTACCAAAAAGTTTGAAGAACATGATGACCGAGCTTGCCGATGACTTGCCAGATGTTTCTCACAACGGTGACCTCAGGCGATGGAGCGCACAAGGCGTGCTGCTGCTCAACCGCCACCTGACCACCGAGGTCGGCAATGCCGGCGCACACAGCAAACTGGGCTGGAACCTCTTCACCGACGCCGTTATCGAAGCGCTTTCTGAAAGAAGTGAAACGCTAGTCGCAGTGCTCTGGGGCAAGCAGGCAGCCGAACTGAAGCCACTACTCAAGCGAGCAATCATCATCGAGTCGGCGCACCCAAGCCCGCTGAGTGCCTATCGTGGATTCTTCGGATCAAAACCTTTCAGCAAAGCGAACCGTGCACTCCTGGTGACGAACCAAACTCCAATAGATTGGTCTTGTTAGGAACTCACATGCCTTTAGATTCAGACGCGCGTTGGCGCTTGGTTCGCAAAGCAAAACTTTCGGGCAGTCAACCCGAAGGTGAACTGAGCATTCGCGAAGCAAAACCCGAAGACATGGTTCAAATCGCAGAAATCTATAACTACTACGTGCGCAACTCTGTGGTCACCTTCGATCTAAACTCTTTGACCCAAAACGACTGGCTGCAAAAGTTCGACTATATAAAGAGTCTGCAATTTCCCTTCATAGTGGCAATCAGCCCAGGTGGGCAACTTCTTGGTTTCGCTTATGTGGCACCTTGGCGACAGAAGGCCGCCTACCGCCGAACCGTTGAAAACAGCATCTACCTACGCCCGGCCGCGATTGGCAAAAGAGTTGGCACAAAACTTATGGAGCGACTCATCGCTGACTGCAAAGAAGCGGGAGTTCGAGAAATCGTTGCTGTGATCTCAGACAAAGGCGCTGAAGCATCAATCGCTCTTCACGAAACCTTTGGTTTCAAGCGCCAAGGCCACTTGGGTAAGGTCGGCTTCAAGTTTGGGCGTTGGCTGGGCACGGTCTTGATGCAGAAGAGTCTCTGAGAAGTCTCTGAGAAAGGCTTTCACGGCGAGTGGGGCTAATCTGCCATGCGCTACCCTGAACTCATGCAAAGAAAACCGCTGGCGCTGGCGACAGCAACCATGCTTGCGCTTTGCGCTACCTTTCTAACTGCACCGCAAACCGCTTCGGCCTCGATGCTGAAGCCTGCAAACGTGTCGGCGAA
The DNA here is from genome assembly GCA_963923635.1 of uncultured Micrococcales bacterium. GTDB lineage: Bacteria > Actinomycetota > Actinomycetes > Actinomycetales > Microbacteriaceae > Rhodoluna. The sequence goes on from CAWULM010000060.1 coordinate 2,215, forward strand.
GAACGCCGTTGGGTTGATTCTGAAGTTCAGCCGCGGCATCCACGCTAAGGCACCAGATGGCAACGTCACCGGTCAAAATTCCGCGGGCGTGCGCCTAACCAAACTTCACGGGCTTGGTCACGGTCTCTATGCCACCGCCTTTGCAAACAAGCTCAACGAATCCCAGGCTTTGTTCGCACTTCAAAACATTCAGACCGACCCACGTGTGCAGTCGGCAGAGTTTGACTATCGCGTGCCTTACCAGGCTCAGTCGCTTTCGAAAACTAAAGCACCTGCCAAGGTCACCGCGAAAACCGTGGTTATCAAACCAGCAACTCTCGTTCAGAGCTTGACCGTCACAAACTCTTGGAATGCCTCAACCCCTCTTGTTCCAAAAATCACATTGAGCTGGAAAGCGCCGAAGACACTCAATGGTGCAAAGTTGGTTGGCTACCGCATCGACAACTCGACCAACGGAACTACCTTCACCGTTTGGAATGCCAACACAAAGTCGACTGCTCGCAGCTTGTTGGTTACCTCAGGAATTTACGCTGGCATGCAGCAATACTGGCGCGTGCGCGCAATCACCAAGGTTGGCACCAAGTTGCTGACCGGAGCCGCTTCTAAAACTGTTGCATTCACACCGAGCACCGCACCTGAGGCTCCGAAGTTCTATGCCAAGAACGTTGTCTTCTCTGGTGAGTCAGTGCAGTGGATAGCGCAGACCGCTGCCCAGAGGGGTGGACTTCCGGTCACGTATAACGTGACGGCAGTTGATCACAGCGGCAATGCGGTTAGCTGCACCACCATCTCGAATTCTTGCAGCCCATCTGGCATGTCATCAGGAGTTGCATACACCGCCAGCGTCGAGGTGAAAAACTCGCTCGGCACAGCAACTTCACTTCAGGTTGCCGACCCGATGTACGGCAGCCAGTGGTACCTCTACTCAACCTTCGGCATTCAGGCAGATCGCGCTTGGGAAATCACGCAGGGTGCTGCAACCATCGTCGTCGCAGTCATCGACACTGGTCTTACCGTGCACCCAGACCTCGCAGGTCAAACCGTTCCTGGTTACGACTTCATCTATAGCGATCAGTCTTCTCAAGACAATCAAAGTGACGGTCTGAACGGCAGCTGGGACTCTGACCCTAGCGACCCAGGTGACTACACCCAGGACTACACATCAAGCTGGCACGGCACCCACGTCGCGGGCATCATCGCCGCTGCTAAAAACTCCATCGGCGTTGTCGGTGTTGCTCCAAACGTGAAGATCGAACCAATTCGCGTTCTCGGCAGCGGAGCAAACGAATCTGCTTACCAGCAGACCTCAGACCTCATCGCTGCCATCAACTGGGCAACCGGCGTCAAAGTTCCAGGTGTTCCACTCAACGCAAACCCTGCTCGAGTAATGAACCTCTCGCTCGGAACCAGCAACCCATCTGGCTGTGACACCGAAACTCAAGGTGCTTTCCGCACCGCCTGGGACAAAGGCGTGGTTGCGGTCACCGCAGCGGGCAACATGCAAATGGAAGCCGCCTACTCATACCCAGGCAACTGTTTTCCAACCATCAACGTCGGTGCAACCAGTGTCAGCGGAAACCAGTCCTACTATTCCAACTACGGACCGGGTGTTGACTTCAGCGCACCAGGTGGCGACGACTCCGATGCAACCGGCCCAGCAACCGAATCGCAGGGCATGATGCTCTCAACCTGGAACCTTGGTCAAACCTCACCAGGTGCAGCCGATTACGGTCTTGAAGAAGGCACCTCGATGGCGGCCCCGGTGGTCGCCGGAGTTGTGGCGCTGATCTTCTCGCTTCGACCCGAACTCACCTCTGATGACGTCTATAACGTCATCAAGAAAACGGTACGCCCGTTCGCATCGGGCACCACCTGTGCACAAACCGCTTCGCAATACGGCACACAGAACGGCAACAGTCAGTGTGGTGCTGGCATCGTCGATGCCGCCGCGGCAGTCAAGCTCGCGCTGACCTTCAAGAC
>CAWULM010000061.1:0-4193 GCA_963923635.1 uncultured Micrococcales bacterium
GGCAAGACATCATCAACTCGCAGTATGCGGGCATGCAGGTAGATGAAGGTGACGCCACCAACAAGAGTGACCTGGCGGCGCTCGCCGGAGTGAACACGGTCGATGTTAATAATGCGACTGCCGTTTCTAACTGGTGGACTCAAGTGCAGAAGTATGCCGACATGAACGAGCTCACGCTCGAGTGGGCGACCGAGCGCTACATCGCCCACTGGGATGGTTACTCGTGGCAAATCAAAAACAATTACTACGTGCACTTCGATGCGCACGGCATCGCTTCGATTCTGCCTTCGGGAATTGACCAGACCTTCGGTGGTGATGTGCCAATGCTTGACACTTCTAGTTCGGCGCAGATGTTTCAGTTGTGCATGGCGAATGCTATTTGCAAAGGAATTTATTTAGGTCAGGTGAACAAGATTCGGTCGGTTGCATCGACTTTGAATTTGCACCAGTTCATGACCGATGCAGCTGCCGCGATTAGCAGCAGTATTCAGTCTGACCCTCGCAAAGAAATGGACTTTGGCGGCTGGCAGTGGATGGTGCAAAACGCGATTAACTGGGCTGATAACCGATCGACTTACGTTGCCAGCCAGACGAATAGTAACCTGCCATCAAACATCGCCACCAGTTATACCGTGCCTTCTTGGAAGGCCGGCGATGTCTTCATGCCAACCACTACTCGCGCTGGCACCGCTACGCCGATCTACTCTCTGGTCAACGGCACCGGGGTTTGTCAGCTGAACACCGCGACCGGTGCGGTTACGGTGCTTGGCCCTGGCTGGTGCCGGGTCAGCGCTCGCGTGCCGGCCGCCGGCGGCTATGGTGCGTCGATCAATTACTTCGAGTTCAGTGCGGGTTTGGCCAGGGCTACCGTAGACATCAGCACCGCAAGTGCACTGGTTTACTCGGTGCCGGTGCCGCTATCGATCACCACCGATTCGACCGGTGCTGTTTCTTTTTCGGTGACCGGCCCTTGCGATATTTCTGATGGTCAGATCACGGCACTCACCGGAACCGGATCTTGCGACGTGAACGCTACGGTTGGTGCTGACAGCACGCACCAAGCGTCAACGGCGACTTTGACTTTGACTTTGACTAAGCAGAAGGTTTCGAGCTTTGCGGTCACCACCGATGAAATGTTCAATGGAAAGTTGCCTAAGGGCGGAACAATTCAACTAGAGCGTAAGCCATCGACCATTGTGGGTGCGTGTTCGGTTTCTTCAACACTGAAGTTAAAGGCAACCGGTGACCAGGGTTATTGCACCTTGAACTACAAGGCCTCGCAGTCGCGCGATCAAATCTTTGCGGCACAGGTCAGCAAGGTTGCTCTGGTTTCTGGCACTCAGACCTTTCCGGCTGGTGTTACCAAGGCTGGAAAATACACGGTGAAGTCTCGTTTGCTGCTTGCAAAGGGAAACTTTAAGACCAACTGGAACTTGCTTGGTGCTTTTGGTTCGACGGGTTGGTGCGATGTGCAGACCGACAGCAAAGGCAACACCTATGCAACGGTGGTTATGCCTGGGTCAACCTGCAAGGCTACCTTGACGGTGCCAGCCGCCTTCGGCTTGAAGCCGCTAATCCGCACGTGGACACTTACTCAGAAGTAGTCTGAACTCATGAAGCGTACCGTAGGTCTTGTAGCACTCTTGAGTTTGAGTTTGACCTTGGGTGGGTGTGCGCAAAGCAACATGCTCCCAACAGCAACTCCAACTCCGACTTTGACCAAGGTGACTGGTGCGAAAGCAAAGTCAGACTTCAAGTCGATCGTCGATGCCAGCATGGCACTCGGCGACAAAGAAGGCTTGACGCAGAATACGAACAACTCGAAGTACGGTCTCTACACGCTGGTGCTTGACCGCTCATACAGTGACTCTTACCAGGCCGCGGTGCAGAACCCTGATGGTAGCGTCGAGATTATTTACGAGTCAGATGCATTTAGCCCTTACGGTGCAAGCACTTCACTTTCATTCGGCGGCACAACCGTCGAAGAGCTTGGCAACCAGTTCACCGTCACCGAAGACATCGAGGGGTCACCTGCGGTTTTCGTTTACACGGTTCAGAACGGTGTGATCGTGCGCGAGGAATACACCGATGCAACCAACATCACGGTCACCTCTGACCTGCTCTATACGGTCACTCCGCTCAACCTGCAGATTTTGAAAAAAGCAATCGCCGAACTAGGTCAATAGGAGTAACCGTGAAGAAGAGTGTTGTTGCGGTCGCCGCTGCGATTGCAGTGGTTGGTTTACTTAGTGGTTGTTCGAGCGCTGGTTCACCGAAGGCATCGTCGACGCCAACGCCGACTCCAGTGCAGTACGAAACCGCTCCACTGACCGGTGTGCAGTACGTTGCCGGCACTAATGCTTTTTTGGCTGGCCCCTCGGTGGCGTGCAAGATTGACAACCTAGATGTCGCTCGACCACAGCAGGGCTTGAATTCGACCGACATGGTTTTTGACGAGATGGTCGAAGGTGGCTTGACGCGATTCGTTGCGGTGTTCCACTCGCAACTGCCAACCAACATTGGGCCGGTGCGATCGATTCGCCCGATGGACCCTGACATCATCAGCCCGTTTGGCGGCATCGTTTGCTATTCAGGCGGACAACTGAAGTTTGTGAACATGATGCGCGCCACTCGCGTTTTCAATGCGAACGAAACCGAAGAGCAGGGCAAGGGTACTTTCAGTCGTACCGCCGATCGAGAAGCGCCGCACAACGTAATTGTGAATGTGCAGAAGTTGCAGTCGGCTCACACCGATTTGTCAGCTCCGCAGCCGGTGTTCAAGTTTGCAACCACTGCCGACCAGGCAACTGCCGCACTGCAGGGCACGGTGGCAACATCACTGAAGGTTTACTACCCTGCAGCGCTAGCCCAGTGGACTCCATCAAGCGATGGCAAGCTATGGCAGCGCACTCAAGACGGCAAGCCACTCACCGACAAGCTTGATGGCTCGCGTATTCACGCCACCAACGTTGTGGTGCTTGATGTTGCTGTCGACCACCGCACTTATGGCTATGTGCCGAAGACTCTGATGAACTCTTCTGGTACCGGTTGGGTGTTCACCGGCGGCAAGTATGTGACCGTGAACTGGCACAAGACCGATCAGAATTCTCCGATCGTGTTGACAATGGCCGACGGTAGCGACGTGCTGCTCGCTCCGGGTAACACCTGGGTTGAGCTCAAGCCGCGCACCGAAGGCAACATCAAGATTGAGTCACCAAAGCCGACGCCAACTCCAACGCCAAAGAAGTAGTCAAGTTCGGGTTGCGCGGATAGGCTGTAACCCGTGCAAACTCAGTGGCGAAAAATATATGCATTCGGCATAGCCGGGGCTTTCTCGTGGTTCGGAAGCGCAATGACCACGTTCGCTGTGGTTCTTCGCGACAAAGACGCAATAGGCGAGCAAGGTATTGCCTTCTATTTCATGGCTTTCGGCATTCCGAGCATCATCATGGCGCCACTCAGCGGCTGGGTTGTTGACCGTTTCTCCACGCGCGCAGTCATTGGCCCGGCTCTTGCCATCATGGGTCTAAGTTCGTTCAGCCTGACTCTGCCTTGGCCAATTTGGTGGACACCGGTGGCCCTATTAATAACCGCCACCGCTGGCACAGTTGTTGGCCCAGCATCACAGGCCGCGATGCTGACCGTCACCGCACCAGAAGACATTCCAAGATCGACGGGCCTCATGCAGTCGTTCTCTTCGGCGGGTATGTTGTTTGCGCCGGTTGCGGCTTCGTTCTTGATTACCGGCTTTGGCTACAGTTGGCCGTTTGTGGTTGACGCGGTGAGCTTCTGGATGCTCGGTGTCGTGATTTATCTAACCGGCGTGAACCGCAAATCGGTGGCACACGAAAAGGGCGAAAAGCTATCGGCTCTCGAGGGCATGCGCTTTGCTTTTAGAGACCCACTGCTTCGCGCCATCATCGTTCTCTTGGCAGTTTTGGTTTTGTCGGTCGGCGTCTTCAACGTTGGCGATGTCTTCATGGTTCAGAACGAACTGCACGCAACGGTCACCGAGTATGGATTCATTGGCATGACTCTTTCGGTCGGAAGCATTCTGGGTTCGCTCATCGCATCAGCGATAAAACTAGATCGCAAGTACCACACCTGGGCGATGCTGCTCGGAGTGCTGCTGATCATCGTCGGTCTTACCGTGATTACCTTCGCATGGCACTGGATTGTCGTTTTGGTGATGA
>CAWULM010000062.1:0-3983 GCA_963923635.1 uncultured Micrococcales bacterium
GCTGCGCTGGGCATCCCAGTTGTAGTAATCGTTGGCGTCGCAGTCACTGTTGTTGCTAGACGTAAGAAACCTAAGGAGAGCTAATGGCACGCGTACTCATTATTCACGGATGGACCAATCGTCGCCCAGAAGGCCACTGGCAACGTGCACTCGCTGGTGAGCTTCGCGAACAGGGTCATCTGGTTAGCTATCCACAAATGCCAAACCCAGATCTTCCGCAGTTGAGTGAATGGCTCGAGATTGTCTCGGCAGAGCTAGCTATGTTGCGCGAGGTTGGTTCTCGCACCGGCGAAGAATTGGTGGTTATCGCTCACTCGCTCGGCTGCATCACGTTTTTGCAGGCCGCGGCTCATGGTCTTCTTGAAGAAATACCGAACCGGTTGCTGCTGGTAGCACCACCGGAGCGCCAACCGGTGCCGCTGGCCGAGTTTGAGACTTTCGTCATGCAGCAACCCGACGATGAGATTCGCGCAATCTCAAAGAAGGCGGCTAACAGTCTTACCTTGGTCGGGTCTGACGCCGATGTTTGGCAGCCAAGCGGCATCCAAGCTGGAGTGGGCGACATGTTGGGTGTTCAGGCTGTAGTCATTCCGGGCGCAAAGCACTTCTCGCACCACGATGGTTTCCACCACTGGCAAGGCGTTATCGATTGGGTAAATGACCCAGCAGCCGACCTAACTCGCGTCTAGACTGGAGATGTAAGCTCCCGATTTTCCCCACGGAGCAAGCGAAACTACAGGAAATCTAATGAGAATCCTTTTGGTCGGCGCCGGTGGCGTTGGCAATGCAATCGCAAAATTAGCTGCAGAACGTTCATTCTTCGAAACCATGGTGGTCGCCGACTACGACCTTAGCCGTGCTGAAGCGGTCATCGAGTGGATTCACAATCGCTTTGGTGAACATAGTGCAGCTCGCTTCGTAGCAGCGCAAGTTGACGCCGGTTCGGCAGAGAGTGTTGCTGACCTTGCTCGCCAGCACAACATCACACACGTGCTGAACGCGGTGGAGCCGCGCTTTGTTCCGACCGTGCTCAGCGGTGCATTCACGGCAGGGGTTAACTACCTCGACATGGCGATGAGTTTGAGTGAGCCTCACGAAACCAATCCAGAGCGTGAACCGGGTATCAAACTAGGTGATCAGCAGTACGCACTAAATGAGCAGTGGGAACGCGCTGGGCTGCTCGCACTCGTAGGAGTAGGTGTTGAGCCTGGGCTCTCAAACGTGTTCGCTCGTTACGCCGCCGACTTCTTGTTTAGCGAAATCGATGAGATCAGTGTGAAAGATGGCGGTAACCTGGCTGTGCACGATGACAACGGAAACGAAATCTTCGCACCGTCGTTCTCAATCTGGACCACCATCGAAGAATGCCTAAATCCACCGCTGATGTTCGAGGCCGACCGCGGTTGGTACACCACTCCTGCATTTAGCGAGCCAGAGATTTTCGATTTCCCTGAGGGTATCGGTTCGGTTGAATGCGTGAACGTAGAACACGAAGAAGTCGCCATGCTTCCGCGAACCATCAACGCTAAAAAGTTCTCGTTCAAATACGGTCTTGGTCGCGAGTTCATCGATGTGCTCAAGACTCTGCACCTGCTTGGTCTAGACCGAACCGCTCCGGTTAGAGTGCGCTCAGCGCAGGGACCGGTAAACGTTTCACCTCGCGACGTGGTCGCATCTGTTCTTCCAGACCCAGCCACCATTGGTCCTCGAATGACAGGTAAGACCTGCGCTGGTGTTCTAGTTACTGGGAAAGATCTCGACGGCAACCCTCGAGCCACCTACCTGTATCACGTAGCCGACAATGACTGGACGATGCAGAACTACGAGTCGCAGGCCGTGGTTTGGCAAACTGCTTTCAACCCACTGATTGCACTCGAGCTATTAGCAACCGGAGTTTGGCAAGGTCGTGGTGTGGTCGGTCCTGAGGAGTTTGACCCTCGTCCGTTCCTAGACCTAATGTCATCGTCGACCGGTTACCAGCAGCAGTGGGTTGCTCAAGAGCGCATCCCTTCATCACCGCTTCGCAACCCAAGCATCGGCTAGGAACAAAAGAGGTTTCGATGACGACTCTTGCGAATCGCTTCACCGAAATCATTCGTGCTTATGCAGCCGGCGATGCCTACGGCGTGCAGTACGAATTCAAACCTCGCTCTGCGGTTGCACCTGACGATGTTCTTCGCGAGGTTGACGGTTGGCCGGCTGGGGGAGTCAGCGACGATACGTTGCTCACCTTGATGACTCTGGAAGCGCTCATCGAAAGCTCTACTCCTGAATCTGCTGCGGACAACTTCCGCGCGCGGCTGTTCGTTGCCAAAGAGTCACTGCGTGGTCTGGGGCCAACCACACGAGCCGCACTAGGTCTCGAAGTCAAACCAGACGAGCTAGAAATGGTTGGTCGCTCAAACGGCGGGCTCATGCGTTGCGCGTTGGTTGGCTTGGCATTCAACGACGACGAAAAGCGTAGGGTTTATGTCGATTCACTCACTCGCGTTACTCATCAACATGATCGAGCCGTCGTCGCTGCCCTAGTTGGTTCTCGCCTCATTGCCGATGCTGTGCGTCTAGGTTCGGCGGCCGAGATCGATGATGCAGTTCATGACGAGTCACCTGAGTTTGCAACTGAAATTCTTGGCTTCGAACCTAGCGAAGAGGGCGTCACGCTCGATCCAATCGAGACGCTAGGGGCCGCCATTCTGGCTTGCAAAGAGGCAACCTCGGTGAACGAGGCGTTCAAGGCTGCGTGCTCATTTGGCGGCGACACCGACACCACCGCAGCGCTGGCTGGTGCGCTTTATGCCGCCAGGCACCCGCTCGAGCACGGCCTCGAGAGAATCGTCTGGCTGGCTGAGGTGCAGTGGTCTGAGATTCCACAACTTGGCTCAGTTGCGGCAAAACTTGCTGAGATTAGGCTAGGGGCATGAGCGAGTTTGACTACGATGTCGCGATCATCGGATCTGGTTTCGGTGGTTCGGTAGCTGCTCTGCGCCTTACCGAAAAGGGTTACAGGGTTTTGGTCATCGAGGCTGGCTCCCGCTATGCCGATACAGATTTCGCCAAGACCTCGTTTAATCTCAAGAAGTTTTTGTATTTTCCAAAACTGGGGTTGAAAGGCATTCAGCGCATTGACCTACTGCGCAACGTAATGGTGATGTCGGGTGCAGGTGTCGGTGGCGGTTCGCTGGTGTATGCCAACACTCTCTATCGCCCACCTGCCGAGTTTTACAGCACAGGCTCTTGGGTTGGCATAACCGACTGGCAAAAAGTTCTCGAACCTTACTACGACCAGGCTGAGCGCATGCTCGGCGTAGAAGTGAACCCATTCTTCAGCCCTAGCGATGTTGCTCTTAAAAATGTTGCCGAGAAGATGGGTGTTGGTGACACCTTCAGGCTGACTCCGGTTGGCGTTTACTTCGGTGAAAGTGGCGTGAGCAAGGCAGACCCATACTTTGGAGGAGTGGGCCCAACCCGCACCGGTTGCATAAACTGTGGTGAATGCATGACAGGGTGCCGCCACGGTGCGAAAAACACGCTCGTCAAAAACTACCTCTACCTCGCCGAAAAGAACGGGGCTCAGGTAATCGCCGAGCGCACGGTGACCGACATTGCTAAGCGCGATGGCTACTACCAAATTCGCATGCGCAAATCTTCTCGCTCTGGAATGGGTCGACAGTACATCAATGCCGAACAAGTAATCGTTGCTGCTGGAGCACTCGGCACAGCGAAGTTGCTGCAAAGGGTCAGAGCTCAGGGAAACCTGCAAGGCATGAGCGATCGACTCGGTTACCTGAGTCGCACCAACAGCGAGAGTTTGTTGGGTGTGGTCGCACGCAAGAAAGACGTTGACTATTCGCAGGGTTCGGCAATCACCTCAAGTTTCTTCCCAGATGCGCACACTCACGTTGAGTCGGTGCGCTACGGCAAGGGCTCTAACTTTATGGCGCTACTCGAGAGCGTTGCAGCCAGCGGCAAGAACGGCCAAACAC
>CAWULM010000063.1:0-3963 GCA_963923635.1 uncultured Micrococcales bacterium
GCTCATCTTTCATTGCCTCTAGCGGAGGAATGACGTGGAACACAGAGCCAACGGTTACTTCGTCAGCCTTGATTGGAAGACCATCTGGGTCGCGAGTTAGGCGACGCTTGATTAGCTTGCCGTCTGAGCCGCGAACCGGAGCCCACTCGGTTTGCTTTAGTCGGTCTTCAACTCCAGAGAGTGGACCAAGGTCAGCAAATACCAGGATGCCTGGCAGCGGGAAGAACGCTAGCGCACCGTACAGAGTGCGGCGAATTAGCTTGCGACGTGAGAAGCCAGATTCTTGGTTGGCCAAGTCAATGATTTCAACAGCCCGTGCACGTACTTCTTCAGAGCCACGGGTCTGGTGACGAGCTTCTGAGCTTTCGGCTGCTGGCATGAGGGTCTTTGCCCAGTGCACTGCACCGATACCAATCGCCAACAGACCTAGAGCAATACCCAGTCCGAGGAACAGGGTGTTGTTGCGCACCGAGCTAGGGTCGGCCAGGTTGTTGTTGATGCTGATCGGCCAAGCGAAGTAAGCGTAAAGCGAGAATGCGCTTGCCACGATTGAAAGCACGAAGATGATTGCAACCTGACGGGCGGCAGCCTTTTCGTGCTTGACGCTCTTGTCGGTCATGCGAACGTGGTGAGGCTCCATGCCTGGGTTTTTCACCGCGTTAGGGTCGATGGCAACCAAACCAGATTCGTACTGGTGTTCGCCCTCGAATGGGGTTGAGTCGTTTGATGTGCTCACTTGTTGATAACTCCTCTTAGACGCCTAGTTTGACTTGGCGCCGAGCCAAATAGTGATTAGAACGATTCCGCCGAGCATGAAGATCCAAGCGAATAGACCTTCGGCAACTGGGCCAAGGTTCGCTAGTTCTTCGCCACCAGGCGATGGGTTGTTCTGAAGATAGGTCAGGTACGAAATGATCTGCTGCTTTTTCTCAGGGGAGAGGTTGGCGTCAGAGAACACCGGCATGTTCTGTGGTCCGGTGATCATGGCTTCGTACATCTCGACGTTCGAGGTGTCCTTCAGGTTCAAAGCCCACTTACCTTCGGTAAGCGCACCACCGGCACCAACGGCGTTGTGACACATTGCACAGTTGATGCGGAATAGCTCGCCACCCTTTGATAAAGCTTCAGGGTCGGTTACTGGGTTCACGTACTTACCGCTTGGAACGGCTGGCCCAGGTGCAAGCGATGCAACGTACGCTGCCAGCGCCTTGATCTGTGCGTCAGTGAACTGCGGGGTCTTGTCGGTCATCTGCGGACCTGAAGCCTGAGCTGGCATGCGACCGGTTCCGACCTGGAAGTCAACCGAAGCCGCGCCAACGCCGATCAGGCTAGGAGCGAAGCTGGTGCCTTCTGCGTTCTTACCGTGGCAAGAGGCGCAGTTCGCCTGGAACAGGTTTTTACCTTCGGTAACCGAACCTGCGTCTACCGCAGTGGTTTCGCCCTGGTGGCTTACAACTGCGTTAGCTACCGAGTAGCCTCCGCCAGTCACCAAAAGGCCAGCAAGGATAACGACCACCGCAGCGAACGGGCTGCGGCGAGCATTGTTGTGCTTTTTTGCCATTTCTCGATTTCTCTTCTGAGTTATTTCAAGACGTAAATGATTAGGAACAGGCCGATCCAGACCACGTCAACAAAGTGCCAGTAGTAAGAAACCACAATGGCGCTGGTTGCTTCGTAGTGACCGAAACGCTTGGCCGCAAAGGTTTTGCCTATTACCAGCAAGAAGGCAATCAAACCACCGGTCACGTGCAATGCGTGGAAACCGGTCGTGATGTAGAAGGCAGAGCCATAAGAGTTGGTGTCGAATGCAATGCCTTCGCGAACCAGGGTGGCGTATTCCCAAACCTGACCCGAAACGAATGCAGCACCCATAACGTATGAAAGCATGAACCACTCAACCATGCCCCATTTCATAGGGGAGAGGCCGGTTGCGCGAGGCTGCAGACGCTCAGCTGCGAAGACACCGAACTGAGCGGTGAATGATGAGAGCACCAGGATGATGGTGTTCACCAGCGCGAAAGGAACATTGAGGTGCTCGGTTTCGGCGCTCCAAAGCTTTGGAGAGTTCTCTTTGAGGCTGAAATACATCGCGAAGAGAGCGGCGAAGAACATAACTTCGCTACCCAACCAAACGATGGTTCCTACCGAGGTTGGACTAGGGCGATTAATCGTCGCGGATGGCTTTAGAGCGGTAGCTGAAGACATAGTTAAAGCATAACCCTCGACCCAGTAATCAGTTGCCATTTGGGCTCGATTCGCACTAAAAATCGCAGGTAAAGTTGTCTTTATGACCGAAACCAAGGCTTGGCCTCAAGTGCTCACCGCGCTTCTCGAAAAGCGCAACCTTTCTCGTGAGCAAGCCAGTTGGGCGATGCAAGAGATTATGTCAGGTGAAGCTGGCGAAGCTCAGGTCGGCGCTTTCATGATGGCTATGCGTTCTAAGGGCGAATCGGTCGACGAGCTTGCCGGTCTGGTCGACGTCATGTTGGAGCACAGCGTCATTCTCGACACCGGAAACGATGCCCTCGACATCGTTGGCACCGGGGGAGACATGGTCGGCACCGTGAACATTTCGAGCATGGCTGCCATCTTGGCCGCCTCCGCCGGAGTGCCGGTGATGAAACACGGCTCAAGATCCGCCTCAGGTAAGACTGGTTCAAGCGAGATGCTCGAGGTTTTGGGTATTCGCCTAGACCTTTCCCCGGAGCGAGTGGCCGATGTTTTTCGCGAAATCGGCCTAACTTTCTTCTTCGCGCCGGTTTTTCACCCAGCTATGCGCTATGTGGCACCAATTCGCAAGGCGCTAGGGGTTCCGACGACCTTCAACTTCCTCGGCCCACTAGCCAACCCAGCCCAGCCAATTGCCACATCTTTGGGCGTGGCTAACCGCTTTATTGCACCTCTGATGGCCGCTGAAATGGCTGCTAGAGGCCGAACCGCCTTGGTTTTCCGCGGTTCTGACGGTCTAGACGAGCTAACTACCACCGGAACCAGTGAAATTTGGCAGGTTTCTGGGGGAGAAGTGACCAAATTTGACCTAAATCCCCTCGATTTGGGCCTAAAAACCGCCAAATTGGACGATTTAGTGGGCGGAGACGCCCATTTCAATGCCAGAACCGCCCGAATGCTCTTTGGCATGGAACCAGCCGACCGCGACCTAAGTGCCGTGCGCGACGTGGTTGCGCTGAATGCAGCTGGCGGTCAAGTTGCTTACCAGTTGGCAAAGACCCCGGAGCTTGCCAAAACAGATCTGACTGAGCGATTTGCGGCTGCACTTGCGTCGATGCATGCACTGCTCGACAGCGGAGCAGCAGCCAGCAAACTCTCGGAGTGGATTAGCGTTACCCAAGCCTAAACGGGCTAGGGGCTAGAAAAACGCTACTTGACATAATGTTCATTATCGGCGTTTAGTCACAGGTTCGCCCATAGCGGGAAACCAGAAAATCGACCAGCCCTGGCGGTCCTACAAACTCTGAGCTCTTAGCCAGATCGTGCACATTCCAGAACCGATACTCGAGAATGTCTCTGGTTTCGTCCGTTGTCCAGCCTGAGGCATCCAGGTTGAAATCATCGACAGCAAGTTCAAAAAACGAATCTTCAAAGGTATGGTGCTGGCCGTCTGTCCAGACCCAGCGACCCGAAGTTACCCAGATTGGTTCGGTTGACAGCAGGTCAGGCGTGATTTGGATGCCGGTTTCCTCATAGAGCTCTCTGACAGCGGCTTCGAGCACGGTTTCGCCAGGTTCAATCGCCCCGCCCGGCGTTAGCCATCGTGGCGGCAAGCCGACCTCTGGGTCGAATTCGGTCAGCAAAAGAAATACCTCGTCGCGGTTATTGTGAAGTACCACGCGGGCTGTGGCACGGTGTTCGCCCGGCTGAACCACGTTACTTGGCCTGTGGGTCGACGAATTTGAACAATTTGAGGGAAAGTTGCATCAAATAGCCAATACCAATGGCAAAAAT
>CAWULM010000064.1:0-3920 GCA_963923635.1 uncultured Micrococcales bacterium
CAAACACTTTCGACAACGTCGAACAGGTTGACCTGCAAACAGAAATGCAGCGCTCATACCTCGATTACGCAATGAGCGTTATCGTCGGACGCGCACTTCCAGACGTTCGCGATGGAATGAAGCCGGTTCACCGCCGCGTTATCTACGCAATGTTCGACGGTGGTTACCGCCCGGACAAGCAGTTCAGCAAGTGCTCGCGCGTCGTCGGTGACGTGATGGGTCAATTCCACCCGCACGGCGACGGCGCCATTTACGACACCTTGGTGCGCATGGTTCAAGACTGGAACCTCCGCTACCCACTGATCTCCGGTCAGGGAAACTTCGGCTCACCAGGTAACGACCCAGCTGCTGCACCTCGATACACCGAGTGCCGCATGGCGCCGCTCGCCATGGAAATGGTGCGCGACATCGACGAAGAGACCGTTGATTTCCAAGACAACTACGATGGCCGCACCCAGGAGCCAGTGGTTCTTCCGAGCCGCTTCCCGAACCTGCTAGTCAACGGTTCGATTGGTATCGCAGTAGGTATGGCCACCAACATTCCACCGCATAACCTCACCGAAGTCGCCGCTGGTGTTAAGTGGTACCTGCAAAACCCAGAAGCACCGCGCGAAGAACTTCTTGAAAACCTGATCAAGCTAATCAAGGGTCCGGACTTCCCTACCGGCGCAACCATTCTGGGCCGTAAGGGCATCGAAGATGCATACCGCACCGGTCGCGGATCAATCACAATGCGTGCTGTGGTCAACGTTGAAGAAATTCACAACCGCACCTGCCTTGTTGTTACCGAACTTCCATATCAGGTAAACCCAGACAACCTGGCCGTAAAGATTGTCGACCTCGTGAAGGAAGGTCGCCTTCAGGGCATTGCCGACATTCGCGACGAAACTTCTGGTCGCACCGGTCAACGCTTGGTAATCGTTCTTAAGAAAGACGCAGTCGCACGCGTAGTTCTGAACAACCTCTATAAGCTCACTCCGCTGCAAGAAAACTTTGGTGCCAACATGTTGGCCCTGGTCGATGGTGTTCCAAGAACTCTTTCACTCGATGCATTCATCACCCACTGGGTCGATCACCAAATGGATGTCATTGTTCGACGCACTCAGTTCCGCTTGAAGAAGGCCGAAGAACGTGCACACATTCTTCGCGCCTACCTCAAGGCTCTAGATGCACTTGATGAAGTAATCGCTCTGATTCGTCGCAGCGCTTCTGCAGATGAAGCACGCGAAGGTTTGATGAAACTTCTCGACATCGATGACATTCAGGCACGCGCCATCCTCGCGATGCAACTTCGTCAGCTTGCCGCTCTTGAACGTCAGAAGATCATCGACGAAGCAGCAGAAATTGAAGCAGCAATCGTCGACTTCAAGGCGATCATCGCCGACCCTGCACGCCAACGCGCGATCATCGAAACTGAATTCGACGAAATCGTTGCGAAGCATGGCGATGCACGTCGCACCGAAATTCTGCTCGGGTTCGACGGCGATGTGAACGTTGAAGATTTGATTGCCGAAGAAGAGATGGTTATCTCGCTAACCCGCGGTGGCTACATCAAGCGCACCAAGAGCGACAACTATCGTTCGCAGCACCGCGGCGGTAAGGGTGTGAAGGGTGCAAACCTTCGCGCCGACGATGTTGTTGAACACTTCTTCGTCACCACCACTCACCACTGGTTGCTGTTCTTCACCAACAAGGGCCGCGTCTATCGCTGCCGTGCGCACGAAGTTCAAGAGGCCGGTCGTGACGCCAAGGGTCAACACGTAGCAAACTTGCTGTCGATGCAACCAGACGAAACCATCGCTCAGGTTCTCGACCTCAAGGACTACAAAGTTGCTCCGTACCTAGTGCTCGCAACTCGCGACGGTTTGGTTAAGAAGACCGCCCTCGAGGCTTACGACACTCCTCGCACCGGAGGCATCATCGCGATCAAACTCAAGGATGGCGACGAGCTCACCTCGGCCATGCTGGTTTCCGAAAGCGACGATCTGCTTCTCGTCTCGCGCAAGGGTATGTCGATTCGCTTCTCGGCGAGCGACGAGAGTTTACGCCCAATGGGTCGCGACACCTCGGGTAACATCGGCATGCACTTCCGCAAAGACGACCACCTGCTTTCGGCAGAGGTTATCAACGACACCGACGGCAGCTTCGTATTCGTGGTTACCGAAGGTGGTTTCGCCAAGCGCACCGCCAGCGACCAGTACCGCATTCAGAACCGAGGCGGCATCGGAATCAAGGTGGCCAAGCTCGAAGAAAAGCGCGGTGACCTGGTCGGTGCCCTAATCGTGAAGGAAGACGACGAAGTTCTAGTCGTTCTCGAGAGCGGTAAGGTTGTGAGGTCTGGAGTCTCTGAGGTTCCAGCCCGCGGACGCGACACCATGGGTGTTGTCTTCGCCCGATTCGAAGAGGATGACTCGGTTCTTGGTCTAGCCAAGAATTCGGAGCGTAACCTAGAATCAAACGAAGCTACCGAAACGGTAGCCGCCGAGGCAGCCGAAGAGGCTGCGAAAGGAGATGCCTAATGGCTAGGCTTTCTCGCCGCACCAAAACCGCGGTTCCACCGGTCAAGCAGGTCAAACTGAAGCTGGTTCACATCGACTTCTGGTCGGCTGTGCGCATGGCGTTCATGATCACCCTCGCCCTCGGCATTGCCACCATCGTCGGGTTCATCCTGCTTTGGGTGCTAATCGCCTTCACCGGCCTGGGTGCTTCACTGAACAACACCCTCAGCGGCTTCGGTCTGGTTGACGCAACCTCGAGCGTGGCAACTCCAGCCACCCTGGCCAAGATCGTTGGCTTCGCGGTTGGTCTCTCAATCTTCAACATCGCGCTAGGCAGCATACTCGCTGGTTTGTGGGCCGTGATTTACAACATCATCGCCCGCTTCACCGGCGGGCTGTCGGTTGGTTTCACCAACAACTAATTCCGAGTTTGAGTGCAGACGAATATTCGTCTAAACTCATTAAGGCTCTAACGGGCCTATAGCTCAGGTGGTTAGAGCGCTTCACTGATAATGAAGAGGTCGGAGGTTCAAGTCCTCCTAGGCCCACGGTGACCGAGGAAACTTGGACACTACGGGGACTTAGCTCAGTTGGTAGAGCACCTGCTTTGCAAGCAGGGGGTCAGGGGTTCGACCCCCCTAGTCTCCACCCAAGTGGAAAAGACCAGTCAGAAATGGCTGGTCTTTTTCTTTTTACGTATCCGCCAAAAGCTTCGCGTTCACAGATTTCTCTAAGAAACGTGATTTACCTTCGAAGTATGGCACTAAGTTCAAGAATCGCAGCCGGCGCCACCGTCGGCGCATTTAGTTTGCTGGCCCTAACCGGCTGCACCATCAACATTGGCACTGCAGGGAACAACTCAGGGATGATGGGCGGAATGATGGGGAACAATTCCAATTCGTCCAAGTATTCAGGTGCCGACATTATGTTTGCACAGATGATGATTCCACATCACCAACAAGCCGTCGACATGGGCACGCTCGCCGAAACTCGCGCATTAGATCCGGCAGTCAAAGCCCTAGCTGCAAAAATCAAATCCGAACAGGCTCCAGAAATTCAGCAGATGAAAGGCTGGTTGAAAGCAGCCAACGCTCCGGCGACCATGGACCATGAAATGGGAATGGGCGGAATGCTTTCTGATGCGGAGATGACTGCACTCGAGAACGCTTCGGGAGCTGAGTTCGATCGCCTTTATCTGACCGGCATGATAGGGCACCACCAAGGTGCGATTCACATGGCGCAAATGGTTATCGACTCAAACAACGGCGAGGTTCGCGCGTTGGCCAACTCGATTGTCACATCACAGACCGCGCAGATTACTTATATGCAATCACTGCTCAAGAAGTTGAAGTGAGCTCAACACCCGCGCGTAAACGGTCACCGGGCCGGTGGTGAATTCGTTCACAATTCCTTGGATGCGCT
>CAWULM010000065.1:0-3836 GCA_963923635.1 uncultured Micrococcales bacterium
TGCGTGACCGTGACCATCGAAGGTCGTCGCGCCATGATTGCAGAAGTTCAAGCCCTCGTAGTTAAGTCTTCAACCCCGCAGCCTCGTCGCGTGGTCAACGGTGTCGACGCATCGCGAGTGGCCATGTTGCTAGCCGTTCTCGAACGTCGCGCCGGCTTGCGAGTGGGCGAAATGGATGTCTACGTTTCAACAGTGGGTGGAGTCAAACTCACCGAACCTGCAAGCGACCTAGCCATTGCTGCAGCCATCGCATCAGCCGTGCAAGACAAACCGATTGCGCACGACTTAGTTGCCTATGGTGAAATCAGTTTGGCTGGCGAAATTCGCCGAGTGAACAACTCAAAGCAACGCGCAGCCGAAGCGGCGAGACTCGGTTTTGTCAGACAGGTTGACTCAGAAGTTGGCGGCCTCAAAGCCGCCATCGCTTTGGCCCTTAACTGGTAACTAGTTAATCAAGAACTGGTTCGCGCCAGAGATCACACCATTGACCGTAACGGTCAGGTTGTATGCACCGGTTGAAACAGGTGCTTGATCAGAACCACAACCAGAAGAAGATGAACGCACCTCAAGCCATTCGCTCGGGCTCGTCGACTGCGGCACATTCGGTTCAAGAGTCACGTTCTGATCTTGCAAACCAGCGCGGTCACAGTTGTGTGAATCCCAAATCAAATCGTTACCGCTCTTGATGGTGAAGAACTGAACGGCAGGGCCAGCGTTAAACGTGCAAGCAACACTGCTGGTGTTGGTGATCTTCAACCAGATGTACGGGTGGTTCGAAGCAGTGAAAGACTCAGCCTCGGTGCCGTCTGCATTACCAACCATTGCCTCGGCAACGACCGAACCGGCAGCACAAGGCTGACCGGCTGCCTGCGTTGGAGCAGCGCTTGGCTGCGGGTTAAAGATTCCACCAACGAAGCTAACCACTGACGTAACCGCCCAGATCAAACCCCAGATAACTAGAGCTGCAAGAACGAGCGCAACAATGCGACGGCGACGGTAAATGTGTGGCGGCAGGGGTTGCCCCGGACGTTGTGGTGCAGGCATGCCTCTAGGGTAGCGAAACCGCACTCTAGAGCAGCAGAAGCATGCGGGTGTTGCCCAGCGTGTTTTGCTTCACACGCGCAAGGTCAAGAAATTCTGCGGTTCCGTCATCGTGCGAACGAGCCAACTCTTCGAAGGTCTCTTCGTCTACTGGAACATCTGAAATCGGCTTGAAACCAAGAGAACCAAAGAACTGATCTTCGAAGGTGAGACAGAACACACGCTTGATGCCGTATTCACGAGCACGGTCAAGCAAGCGATTCACTATTGCCTTACCGACTCCGCGGCCGCGCTGACCTCCGTCGACAACCACAGAACGAACTTCGGCTAGGTCTTCCCACATCACGTGCAGCGCGCCAGCGCCAATGATCGAACCATCAGCATCTTCGGCAACGAGAAATTCTTGAACCTTTTCAAAAAGAGCGACCAAGTCGTGGTGCAACAGCACTCGACCCTCAGCGGGCTGACGCAACGCTTGAATGCTGCGCACATCGCTAGCGCGGGCAGCACGAATGACGAAGCCGTCGTGCTGTGAAGTGGTCATTCCTAAATGGTAATCGCTTCGCGCACGTTAGTGGTGAATACAAACTCGCCACCGACGTAATCCACCTGGACGTGGCTTGCGCTCTTGAGCTCTCCGTGCAGAATCTTCTCGCTGATTCGGTCTTCGATCTCGCGCTGAACCGCACGACGCAATGGACGCGCACCAAGGGCTGGCTCGTAACCGATCTCGATCAGGCGCTGCTTGGCAGCCGGGGTTAGCTCGAGAGTCATCGCGCGGTCTTCCATGCGGCGACCAAGCTTGGCAATGAACAGGTCGACAATCTTCACAAGTTCCTGCTGGGTCAGCTGAGGGAAGATGATGGTCTCGTCGACACGGTTCAAGAACTCAGGCTTGAAGCTCTTCTTAAGCTCCTCGTTAACCTTGCCCTTCATGCGCTCATACTCGTTTGCGTCGTCACCCTCGAGCGCGAAGCCCATGGTGCCGCGCGCAATGTCGCGAGTTCCGAGGTTGGTGGTCATGATGATCACGGTGTTCTTGAAGTCAACAACGCGACCCTGACCATCGGTCAAGCGACCTTCTTCAAGAATCTGCAAAAGCGAGTTGAAGATGTCTGGGTGAGCCTTTTCGATTTCGTCGAACAAAACCACCGAGAATGGCTTGCGGCGAACCTTTTCGGTTAGCTGGCCACCTTCTTCGAAGCCGACGAACCCTGGAGGGGCACCGAACAAACGCGAAACGGTGTGCTTCTCGCTGTACTCAGACATGTCGAGCGAAATCAAAGCACCTTCGTCGTCGAACAAGAACTCGGCAAGCGCCTTAGCCAGCTCGGTCTTACCAACACCGGTAGGGCCGGCGAAGATGAACGAACCGCTTGGACGGTTAGGGTCTTTCAAACCTGCACGCTGACGACGAATCGACTTCGAGATTGCACGAATGGCCTCATCCTGACCGATGACGCGCTGGTGCAGCTCGTCTTCCATGTAAATGAGTTTGGTGCTCTCTTCTTCGCTGAGTTTGAACACTGGGATGCCTGTTGCCTGAGCAAGCACTTCGGCAATCAAACCTTCGTCAACGGTGCCCTGCGCAGCAACGTTTCCGTTGCGGAAGCTCTTCTCAAGCTTCACGCGCTCAGCGTTGAGCTTCTTCTCTTCGTCGCGCTTTGCGGCGGCAACTTCAAAGTCTTGAGCTTCGATTGCCTTCTCTTTGTCAACGCGAACAGCGACGATCTTTTCTTCGAGTTCGCGAAGTTCTGGCGGCGAAGAAAGAATCGACAAACGCAAACGCGCGCCAGCCTCATCGATCAGGTCGATTGCCTTGTCTGGCAAGAAACGGTCGGTTACGTAACGGTCGGCAAGAGTAACTGCGGCAACAACTGCCTGGTCGGTGATGGTCACCTTGTGGTGAGCTTCGTAGCGGTCACGAAGACCCTTCAAGATGTTGATGGCCATCGGAAGTGTTGGCTCGTTAACCTGAACCGACTGAAAACGACGAGCAAGCGCTGCATCTTTTTCGAAGTACTTGCGGTATTCGTCAAGCGTGGTTGCCCCAATGGTCTGCAGTTCACCGCGAGCTAGCAGCGGCTTCAGAATCGAAGCTGCGTCGATTGCACCTTCGGCAGCGCCGGCACCAACCAGCGAGTGAATCTCATCGATGAAGGTGATGATGTCGCCGCGGGTGCGAATTTCCTTGGTGACCTTCTTTAGTCGTTCCTCGAAATCACCGCGGTAACGTGAACCAGCAATCAGCGCACCCATGTCGAGTGTGTAGAGCTGCTTGCCCTTCAAAGTCTCTGGAACGTTGCCGTTCACAATAGCCTGAGCCAAACCCTCAACAACTGCGGTCTTACCAACACCTGGTTCACCAATCAGAACCGGGTTGTTCTTCGAACGTCGAGAGAGAATTTGCATCACACGCTCGATCTCGCGCTCGCGACCAATAACTGGGTCGAGCTTTCCGTCAGCTGCAGCCTGAGTCAGGTTGCGACCGAACTGGTCAAGAATTTGCGAACCCTTTTGAGGTGCGTTGGTTTCAGCGCCAACCTGAACAGGGTCTTTGCCTTGAAACCCGGTGAGCAACTGCGTGACCTGCTGACGAACGCGGTTGGTGTCTGCGCCAAGTTTGGTAAGCACCTGCGCAGCAACGCCCTCACCCTCACGAATCAGACCAAGCAGAAGGTGTTCGGTGCCGATGTATGAGTGACCCAACTGAAGAGCCTCGCGAAGCGAAAGCTCGAGCACCTTCTTGGCGCGAGGGGTGAATGGAATGTGACCGGTCGGCGCAGACTGACCCT
>CAWULM010000066.1:0-3789 GCA_963923635.1 uncultured Micrococcales bacterium
CGAAGATTGGCATCGAAGAAGAACTTCTCAAAGCTGGGGCAGTTTCAGGCTCAACTGTCGTGATCGGCCCTGGCCAGGGAGTTGTGTTCGACTGGGAGCCAACCATCAATAACGTTGCCGAGCTCATCGCTGGCCCACGCGGTACCGACGCACGTTTCGACAACAACACGCGCCGTACCACCAACGAGCGACGAGAAGAATATAAAGCCCGCATGGATGCCAAGGCCGCAGCTCGCGACGAACTGCAGCAAGAGCGCAAAGCTGGTCTCTGGCAGGTAAGCGACGAACTCGATGAGCAGGGTGATGACAAGTGATCACGCGCGCATCAATCGCTAAGGCAAACCGAATTGTCGTAAAGGTTGGTTCATCTTCAATCAGTGGTGCCAATGCCGCCCAGCTTGATTTGCTGGTTGAAGCGCTAGCACAACTGCACAAAGCAGGTAAGCAAGTAATTCTTGTTACCTCTGGCGCAATCGCCACCGGTCTGCCACTGTTCGGAATTGAAGCTAAACCAGATGATCTTCCAACCGCTCAGGCTCTAGCTGCTGTTGGTCAATCGCGACTCATAGCTCGTTATCAGTCAAGTCTCGAACGATTCAATATCATCGCGGGGCAAGTTTTGCTGACGGCAGCCGATCTGGAAGAAACTGAAACTTCAGACAACGCTAAACGCGCCATGGAGCGTTTGCTAGAACTTCGAGTGATTCCGATTGTGAACGAGAACGACACCACTGCAACTGCAGAAATCCGTTTTGGTGACAACGACCGACTAGCGGCACTTGTTTCTGGGCTACTCGAGGTTGATCTGCTTGTTCTGCTGAGTGATGTTGATGCGCTCTACACCTCAAACCCAACCGACCCTGATGCTAAGCGTATTGAGTCTGTGAACTTCGACGATGACCTAGATTGGGTGGAGATCGGCGGAACCGGCAGCCAGGTTGGCACCGGAGGAGCGCAGACCAAGGTTCAGGCCGCGAAACTTGCTGGGGCTAGTGGCATTCCAGTTCTGCTGACCAAAACAGCATTGGTGTCTGATGCAATGAACGGCAACGACGTCGGCACCTGGTTCGAGCAAAGGTAAGGTGAAGTTGTGAACGCACTAGACAAAATTGCGCTGGCTAAGAAGGCCTCGCCTGCTCTGGCTCAAGCCAACACCTCACAGAAGAACGCGGCTCTAAATTCCATTGCTGACGCGCTGATTTCGAACGCCGCAAGAATTATCGAAGCCAACAAACTCGATCTAGATGCATCAGACGCAAACGGTCTTTCGGAAGGCCTGAAAGATCGTCTAAAGCTAGATGAGAAACGTATCGCCGGTTTAGCAAACGCAGTGAGAGACATCGCCGCGCTTGCCGACCCTATTGGCGACGTGAAACGTGGCATGACTCTGCCTAATGGTCTGCAGCTAACTCAGGTAGCTGTTCCTTTCGGAGTGGTTGGAGCAATCTATGAGGCGCGACCAAACGTAACCATCGACATTGCTTCGCTTGCTCTAAAGGCAGGCAACGCAGTCGTCTTGCGCGGAGGTTCAGCCGCTCAACACACGAATTTGCTATTGGTGTCGGTGCTTCAGGCGGCTATCGAGCAAGCGGGATTACCTGCACAAGCTATTCAGTCGGTAGACGATTTCGGTCGTGAAGGTGCAGTGCAACTCATGCAGGCCCGAGGTCTGGTAGATGTTCTGGTGCCTCGCGGCTCGGCAAGCTTGATCAAAGCGGTAGTAGAAGAGTCGAAAGTTCCTGTTATCGAAACCGGCGATGGCGTGGTTCACGCATTCGTCGACGCCAGCGCAAACCTCGATTGGGCTGTCGAGATTGTTCACAACTCGAAGGTTCAACGCCCATCGGTTTGCAATGCCCTCGAAACACTCTTGATTCACCGAGAAGCACTCGAGCGCGTAGGCAAGCCTGTGCTTCAGCGCCTCGCCGATGCGGGTGTGACCATCCACGGCGATGACGCTATTGTGGAAGCCTTCCCGCAGGCAATTCCTGCCACGGAAGATGACTGGAAAGCGGAGTACTACTCTCTTGACCTAGCGGTGAAGGTGGTCGACGGGCTCGATGCCGCGCTGGAGCACATCTCAAAGTACTCAACCCACCACACCGAGACCATCATCACCGAAGATTTGGGTCATGCCGAGCGCTTCCTGCAAGAAGTGGACTCCGCCGTGGTCATGGTCAACGCTGCAACCCGTTTCACCGACGGGGGAGAATTCGGCTTCGGGGCTGAGGTTGGCATCAGCACGCAGAAGCTTCACGCCCGAGGTCCGATGGGCTTGGCCGAGCTAACCAGCACTAAATGGCTGGTTCGCGGGGCCGGTCAGACGCGTGTCTAGGGTATCCTTGAGACAAGGTATTTAGGAGAAAAATGCACATCCTGGCTGAAGGCGCTGCCGCAGTATCGATCTGGGACACCGTTGGTTTTGCTGCCGCTGGCGCAACCGTGTTCACCCTTCTTGGTCTAATCACCTGGTCATTCCGTGATGTGGCTAACCGTCACGCACACAAGGCTGACAACCACAAGGGCAACCACTAAGCCTTAAGGCTACTTTTATGGCGACCAGACGTCTTGGTGTGATGGGTGGAACGTTCGACCCAATTCACAACGGTCACTTGGTTGCCGCTAGCGAGGTTGCCGCTGCCTTCAACCTCGACGAAGTTTTGTTCGTTCCCACCGGTGAACCATGGCAGAAGAAAAAAGTTACCTCTAGCGAGCACCGCTATTTGATGTCGGTCATTGCGACCGCAGCCAATCCAAGATTTAGCGTGAGTCGCGTCGATATCGACCGCGAAGGACCGACCTACACAATCGACACCTTGCGCGACATCAAGGCGCAATACCCAGACGCCGACCTGTTTTTCATCACCGGTGCCGATGCAATCGCCCAAATTCTCACCTGGCGCGATGTCGAGAGCATTTGGAACCTAGCGCAGTTTGTTGCAGTCACCAGACCTGGCCACAAACTTGATCTTCCAAAGCACCCAGAAGGCGCGATAGTCACGCTTGAAGTTCCTGCGCTGGCAATTTCTTCGACCGACATTCGCGAACGTTCGGAAACTGGTGCCCCAGTTTGGTATCTCGTTCCTGATGGCGTTGTTCAGTACATCGCAAAGCATCACCTATACACGGAGCGAAGCGATGTCTGATTCAGCACCAATCGCCTATCCAACCGGAGGTGGGGCGTACCCGACTAAAGCACCTCAATTTATTCCAGTGGCTCCAGTTCCTGCAGCCAACGTTATCGCCGAAGCTCCGGCAACTATTGAACCTACCGAAACCGAACAACCTAAGTTCTTCGCGCTCAAGCCAGTCGCCAAAGTTGCACCGGTCGTCGAACCGGAACTAGCCGTCGAAGAAGTTGCTCAGCCTGAAGAACCTGTTATTGAGGTTCACACCAACGAGCTCGAAACCCAGCTCGAGCCAGACTACGAGTTCGACATTTCTTCGAGCCTGACTCGCGAACCGCAGACCAACGCGATCGTGCTGCCAAGCATCCCCGATGTATTGACCAGTGGAGAGTCGCTCACCAACGCTGGTGAAATCGTGCTAACCGGCTCGATTCCACTTCCGGTGACCGGATCATCCGACGTGGCCGAGATTACCGATGAGGCTGATGAGCTAGATGCCTCTGGTGCGGGGCACGCCAGTTTTGCTCCGGTTCGTGCGCCGTCGGTTATCAACTCGAAGGCTCAACTCGGGATTTTGCCATCGAGACGCAGACGCAGCCAAGGTCAGTTAATGGCTATGCTGACCCTCTCAATCATGATCGTTACCGTGGGAGCGCTATAC
>CAWULM010000067.1:0-3783 GCA_963923635.1 uncultured Micrococcales bacterium
AACCGTCGATCGCTCCGCACTAGGAGCCGCTCAAACTCCGCAGGGTTTCTTGATTGAGTCACTTCGCGACGCCTACCGTGCAGCTTCAGAAGAATTCACCGACGATGCTGCGCTGTACCAAGCGGCCGGCGGAACCGTAATCTCGGTAATCGGCGATGCCCGCGCATTCAAGATCACCACGCAAGACGATCTAGCTCGCGCTGAATCACTTTTCACGCGCGAATATCGCACCGGTGTCGGAACAGACACTCACCGCTTCACTGCCGATGCAGATAAGAAACTTTTTCTCGGAACAGTCGAGTGGCCGGATGAACCAGGTCTCGATGGTCACTCCGATGGCGATGCGCTAAGTCACGCGATTGTTGACTCACTTCTTTCGGCAGCGGGTCTTGGCGACATCGGTTCAAACTTTGGCGTAGACCGACCAGAGTTTGCTGGCGCGAACGGTGAAGTTTTCTTAGCCGAAACCAAACGCATTCTCGATGCCCAAGGCTGGAAGATTGAAAACGTCGCAACCCAGATCATCGGCAATCGACCAAAGGTTGGGCCGCACCGCGAGCGTGTTCAGCTGGTGCTCAGTGGCTTGCTTCAGGCGCCGGTTACCATCGGTGCTACTACAACCGACGGCCTTGGCTTTCTTGGCAACAGCGAGGGAGTAGCGGCAGTGGCTAACGCTTTGATCAGTCGCCCCGCAGTTAGGCTGAACTCGTGAGCCTGCAGATTTTTGACAGCAAGTCACAGTCAGTTCGCGAGTTTTCGCCACTTCGCCCTGGCTCGGCCAACCTTTACGTTTGTGGTCCAACGGTGCAATCGGCACCTCACGTCGGCCACCTTCGTTCTGCGGTCGCATTCGACATCATCGCGGCCTGGCTGAGAGTCGGTCACGGTCTAAAGGTTCGTCTGGTGCGCAACGTCACCGACATTGACGACAAGATTCTCGTGAATGCGGCAGAGCAGGGAGTTGACTGGCGCGCGCTGGCAACCGACGTTGAAGAGATTTTCAATAACGTCTACGGCTCCATCAACACAGCCGCCGACGTGACACCACACGCGACCGAGCACATCGAAGGCATGATCTCACTGATTGATCTGCTAATCGAACGTGGTCATGCCTACGCAGCCGAAGACGGTAGCGCCAATGTTTTCTTCGACGTTGCCTCATGGCCTAACTACGGTGAGCTCACTAACCAGAAGGTTGAAAACCTCGAAGGTGAAGGTGAAGTAAGTCACGGGCGTCGCGCACCACATGACTTTGCACTGTGGAAAGCGGCTAAGGCTGATGAACCTGCCAGTGCCGCGTGGGATTCACCTTGGGGCAAAGGTCGACCTGGTTGGCACATTGAGTGCTCGGCAATGACCTACGCACTACTCGGCGAACAATTCGACATTCACGGTGGCGGCCTTGACCTGCGTTTTCCTCACCACGAAAACGAACTAGCGCAGTCTCGCGCTGCTGGCTTCGAGTTTGCCAACTACTGGATGCACAACGGTCTCGTCACTGTCGGTGGGCAGAAGATGTCGAAGTCACTCGGCAACGGTGTTTCGGTCGAAGAACTTTTCGAGCAAGGTTCGCCAGCTGCCGTTCGCTACTGGCTCGGCAGTGCGCACTACCGCTCGACTCTCGACTACTCTGGCAGCGCCATCAAAGATGCCGAAGCGGCAGCCTCACGCGTCATGACCTTCTTGAAGCGCGCACTCGTCACCGAAGCTTCGCAGAGCGTTGACCTGCACGCGAAACACATTCCCGCAGCATTCGCCGAAGCGATGAACAATGACTTCAACGTTGCCGAGGCACTTGGGGTTTTGCATGATCACGTTCGTCGCGGCAACTCGCAACTAGATGCCGGAGAAAATGCCGACGAGATTGTTAGTGCGGTTTTAGCTATGACCACCGTGCTTGGTTTCAACATTGTCAGCGAGCAAAAAGTTGACGCCGATTTCACCGCACAGGTTGAAGAACTAATTGCAGCTCGCCGTGAGGCGCGAGCCGCCAAAGATTTTGCAAAAGCTGACTCGATTCGCGAGCAGCTTGACGCAATGGGTGTTCAAATCGAAGACACCGCAACAACTACGACATGGAGTTTAAATGGCTAAGGTAGGACGCCCAGGAGCATCGAAGGGTCGCAAAGGCGCCAAGGTTGGCAGCGGCGGCAACGGTCGTCAGGCACTTGAAGGAAAAGGCCCAACCCCAAAGGCTGAAGACCGCAAGAACCACAAAGCTTATAAGGCTAAGCAGGCTAAAGACCGCAACAAGCCACAGCGCAAAGGTGAGTTCGTCGCTCCAGCGCAACGCACCGCTGGCCCAGGTGGCGCAGGTCGCAATGGTGGCGCACGCGTTGCTAAGGCAAGCGAAGCTGGCGAGGTTCTATCTGGTCGCAATGCAGTGGTCGAGGCGCTGCGCGCCAAGGTTCCGGCAACGGCACTGTTCATCTCGAACCGTGTCGAAATGGATGACCGCGTCAAAGAAGCAATCGCTCTTGCTAACAACCGAGGCCTCTCAGTTTCTGAAGTCACCAAGCCAGAGATTGACCGCCTAACCGGCTACGACTCGGTGCACCAGGGCATCGCACTAACCGTTCCGCCTTATCAGTACAGCCACCCGATGGAGTTGCTCGACCTGATCATCGCTCGCGGTCAGAAGCCGCTGCTGGTGGCCCTCGATGGAATCACCGATCCGCGCAACCTCGGCGCGATCATTCGCTCGGTCGCTGCTTTCGGTGGCCAGGGAGTCATTCTTCCGCAGCGTCGCTCAACCGGCGTGACCGCTTCGGCTTGGAAGACTTCTGCAGGTGCCGCAGCGCGCATTCCGGTTGCACTCGCTGCCAACCTGAACAACACTTTGAAAGAACTCAAGAAGCGCGGTGTATTTGTCGTCGGGCTCGACGGAGACGGCGACATGAGCATGCCAAACTTCAAGCTCGGTTCAGAGCCGCTTTGTCTAGTGGTTGGTTCAGAAGGTAAAGGCCTAAGCCGTCTAGTTGCCGAAAACTGCGACGCGATTGCATCGATTCCAATTAGCGGAAATGCCGAATCGCTGAACGCAGGTATTGCGGCATCGGTCGCGCTCTACGAAGTCTCTAAGCGCCGCGAACGACTCTAAATCAGACTAGGTCGCGCCAGTCGGTTTCTTCTTCGTCAACGACGATGGTTCCCGATGGCACACCGTCTGGCAGAGTAATAGAACCAGTGGTCGGCGAAAGCAATGCTTCTTCGTCACGTCGGTTGGCAAGCACGTTTTTCACATATGAGTTGACAGCGTCTTCGAGGGAAACGTCGGTGTTGGCGTTCTCACTCATGTACCAGCGGTGCTCGAGAACTTGGTGAAAAACTTCAGCTGGCTCCAGTTTGCCCTGCATGTCTTTCGGCACGGCAAGAATCACCGGCTCAAAAACATTGCTCAACCATTCGTGAGCTAGCACTTCTTCATCGGCATCGCCGCGAGCGTGATCGCGCGCATATTCGTCAATGTCATTTAGCAGACGTCGAGCCTGGTTTTCTTCAACGTCGAGCCCGGTCAAGCGAAGCAATCGTCGACCGTGGTGACCGGCGTCAACAACCTTCGGCTGAATCTTGATTTTCGCGCCGGTTGGATCGTGACGAATAGTCATTTCGTCAATATCAAAACCGAGCTTGTTCAAGCGCTCGATTCGACGATTAATTTTCCACTTTTCGTTGTCGGTGAAAGTTTCAACGCCGGTGAGTTCGCCCCAGAGCTCGCGGTACTTGCGCATGATGCGCTCAGAGGTTGCCGCAGCATCGACGCCAGGCGCAGCGTTACCGCTT
>CAWULM010000068.1:0-3601 GCA_963923635.1 uncultured Micrococcales bacterium
CCGTAGCGGCGGTGACGGTTTTCAAAGGCGCGGATGGCGCGCAAGAAGTCGACTCTACGAAAATCTGGCCAGAGCGCTTCTTCGAAATAGAGCTCAGAGTGGGCACTTTGCCAAATCAAAAAGTCGCTGACCCTCTGCTCCCCTGAGGTTCTAATCACTAAGTCTGGGTCCGGCTGCTTGGATGTGTAAAGGTGCTCGCCGATCATCTCGGGGGTCAGCACCTCGGCAAGTGAGTCGATCGACTTGCCCTTCTTCGCGTGCTTCTTCACGATCGAGCGCATAGCCTCGACGATCTCTTTGCGACCGCCGTAACCAACCGCAAGGTTGACGTGAGTGCCGGCTCGGCCTTTGCCTTTACGCTCAGCTTCTTTTAGTTTGACCACAAGTGCCTCTGGTAGACCCTCGCCGTCGCCAACCCATTTTGTCGGCCAGTTGCCGCGCTCTGCAATCTCGGTGGTGATGTCGAGAATCACTTCCAGCAAGTCAGATACTTCGGCACTCTTACGCTTGGTCAAGTTGTCGTGCGATAGCAAATAGAGAGTTACGACCTCGATGCCGATTTCATCGCACCAGCCGAGAAACTCCAAGATCTTGGCAGCGCCGGCAGCGTGGCCATCGCGCGTGGTGGTGCCAGGCTTGCGTTCTGCCCAGCGTCGGTTTCCGTCGAGAATAACTCCGACGTGCTTCGGCAAACTCTTCGGCTCGAGCGAACGCGACAGGGTTCGCTCGTAAAGGCGGTAAATGAGTTTGCGCACAAGATAAGGCTACTAACCTTTGAGTATGAGCGAAAAATCGACACCAAAACTAGACGATACCCAGTCGATTTACCTGCCCGTTTCTAAGGGGTTTGAGCTCGGCGGCGAGGGCAAACCAACCTGGCGCGGCTGGATTCACACCGGCGTGCTACCAGTGGTCATAGCCTGTGGCGTGCTGCTTATCGTGTTCGCAAACGGTGGGGCGGCCGGCAAGGTTTCGGCCTCGATCTTCTTCGCTGCGTCATTCTTGTTATTCGGCAACTCCGCGCTTTACCACCGCTTCAACTGGCGACCAAAGGTCAAGATGGCATTCAAGCGCATCGACCACGCTAACATCGTTCTGCTGATTGCCGGCTCGTGGACACCAATGACTATGTTGGCGCTGCCGGCATCGACGGGGCTTCCCCTGCTCATCACAGTTTGGTCGGTTGCTCTTGCAGGCATGGCATTCAGAGTCTTCTGGGTGACTGCGCCACGCTGGCTTTATGTCGTGATTTACATTGCAATGGGTCTGGCTGCATTCATCTATGTGAATGACTTCTTCCATGCAAACGCGTGGATGATGTCCCTCATCATCGCTGGCGGAGTTTTCTATGTGGCCGGTGCAATCATCTACGCACTAAAGAAACCAAACCCGTTTCCGAAGCACTTTGGCTTTCACGAGATTTTTCACGCCTTCACCGTGGTGGCGTTTTTGTGTCACTGGACAGCAGCCCTGATTATTAGTCTTTACCCGCTAAGCGGAAGTATGGGCGGCTAGGCCTTTTTCTTTGGCGCTGGCTTTTTCGCTGGCTTCTTTTCGGCAGCAGCCTGCTCAGCTTCGAGCTTGGCCTGAATCTCGGCGCGGTAGCGAACTCGACGCACTCGGCGAACCATGTCAAAAATAAGTAGCACTGATAGTCCGGCAACGACGAAGGTCATGATGAAACCGATGGTGCCAGGGCTGTAGTAGGTCTTGGCAGGGTCGGTGTCTGGGTCGGTGATGGTGAACCAGGTGTAGATCAGATGCATACTTCTATTATCCCAGCGTGCCTTAACCTAGTCTTGATGACTTCTACAGATCTCGACGAACGCTACGGCCGCCGCAAAGGCAAGGCCAAGGTCAGCCCGGCAATGCTCGGCGCTGGCGTAGTAGCCGCCGTAATCGTCAGCTGGTCAGCCTGGGTCACCCTGCTCGCCCCAGCCACAGCCAAGGCCACCACCGTTGGCTACAACATCGTCGACGCTCAGCACGCAACCGTACGCTTTACGGTCACCAACCCAAGCCAAAAGCCTGCCATTTGCGCCGCACAGGTGCTCGACAAGAGCTATGGCGTCATCGGCTACAAAGAGGTCTTAGTGCCCTCCAAAACCCCTCAAAGCAAGGTTTTTGAGGTTACCGTCAACACCACCGCCGAGGGCGTAACAGGTTTGATTGACCACTGCTGGCTGAAGTAAAATTGAGCCAATGCCCGACCAAACCGTCGGGCGATTTTTATTGACCTAATCAAGGAAATCATGTCTGAAGCGCAGCCAACCTGGCTAACCCAGGAAGCTTATGACCGCATGCTCGGCGAGCTGGAGAAGCTGGTTACCGTCGACCGCGCCGAAATCGCTAAGAAGATTCAAGAGGCTCGCGAAGAAGGCGACCTCAAAGAAAACGGTGGCTACCACGCCGCTAAAGAAGAGCAGGGCCGCATTGAGGCTCGCATCAACCGCCTTGAGGTTATTCTCGCCAACTCAGTCGTCGGTGAAGCACCAGCAACTCACGGCGTCGTCGAGCAGGGAACCGTGGTCACTGTTTCACTTAACGGCAGCGATGACGAAACTCGTTTTCTTCTAGGATCAGCCGAGCTGGCCGAAGGTTCAGACATCGACGTGTTCTCACCAGAAAGCCCAATCGGCAAAGCAGTGCTTGGTCACAAGATTGGTGACGAACTTTCTTACACCACACCAAACGGTAAGCAGATCAAAGTGAAGGTTCTCAGAGTCGAACACTTCAACGGCTAGTTGGTAACAACTTTCGCGTTCAGGTCGGCATCTTTCAACGCCTTCAAAACTCGAGCCACGTGCTCTTTACCAGTGGTCTCAACGCTCAACCGCAACTCAACTTCGCTGATGTCGAAGTTATCGCCGTGTCTGGTGTGCAACACCTCAACGACGTTTCCTTGAACAGACGCAATCGCCTCGGCAGTCTTAACCAGCTGACCTGGACGGTCTGGAAGCATTACCGAAATCGTCACATAACGGTCGCTCGCAACCAGTCCGTGCTCGATAACCTTTTCCATCAACATTGGGTCAATGTTTCCACCCGAAAGAACCACAACGGTTCGACCTTTAAGCTTGACCGCACCGGTCATCAGTGCGGCAACACCAACAGCACCCGCCGGCTCGACCACCAACTTCGCACGTTCAGACAAAGACAAAATCGCGCGAGCAATTTCGTCGTCGCTAACGGTGACCACTTTGTCGATGTGCTTCGAGATGAATTGAAAAGGAATCGCACCTGGCTTGGCAACCGCAATGCCGTCAGCAATGGTCGGCGAAGTTTCAATCTGCACCGGCTTACCTTTTTTCAAAGAAGGCACGTACGACGCAGCGTTCGCCGACTGCACGCCAATTACCTTGACCTTGCGCCCCTTCGCTGCCGCCTTCAACTTCGCTGCAACAGCGACACCGGCAGCTAAACCGCCACCACCGATAGCAACGAGAATGTTGTCAACATCTTCAACCTGATCTAGCACTTCGAGAGCAACCGTTCCCTGACCCAGAATCACATCGACGTGATCGAACGGTGGAATGAAGATTGCTCCCTTCTTTGCAGCGTACTCTTGCGCAGCCTTCAAAGTCTCAGCGAAAACCGCACC
>CAWULM010000069.1:0-3516 GCA_963923635.1 uncultured Micrococcales bacterium
CGGTGTCTAGGGTCTGCAGAGTCGATAGACCAGCAGCACCTGGGTTTCCCTGGTACAGGTTGATGTCACCGTTTTGTAGTGCCTGAACCGAAGCGGTTCCGTCAGCTACGTACTTGAAGACAACAGTCTGAACTGGGTTCTTGGTGGCTAGAGCAGGTCCTGAGTTGTACTTGCTGTTGCGAACCAAGGTCACGGTTGCAGTGGTGTGGTCGTAGCTTGCCAACTTGAATGGACCCGACGAAATGTTGATCAGCGTGTTGCTGCCATCGTAGTTCGATGAGTCGAAGTTGTAACCGTCGGTCCACTTTGCACCCATTGCAGCCATACGTGCCTGAGCAGCGGTCTTAGCTGCCGAAGCGGTGGTTGCAACAGCTGCGCTGAAGTCCTTTAGGAACAGAGCCTTAGCTGCAGCGTTAGCTGCGGCACCCTGAGCGGTGGTCTTACCAGCGGCAAGCTGCTCTAGAGCGTGTACTGGCCATAGACCTGGGGTCGAAACCTTCCAGTCAGATAGGTACTGGTCGTACTTGATGGTCAGTGACATGTGGTCAGCTGAGATCACAGGAACGCCAACTACGTGGTTGTCGTATGAACCGCCATAGCCACCCGAGTAGAACTTAGGTGAAACGTCTGCGTTGTTTGGGTCACCTAGACCAGCAGCCTTCGAGTAAACACTCGATGAAACTACGTGGCTAAGAAGCATGTCAACCGCGTCAATAGGGGTGCCATCTGACCAAACTAGGCCCTTGTTGATGGTGTACTGAACGGTGAAGTTGCCAGGCTTGTTGGTCAGAACCTTGAACGAACCGAACTTGGTGTTCATAACCTGTGAAGGCTTGTTGTCGTAGTACCAGAATCCAGGTCCACCGGTTAGGTAGGCAACGTCAGCGTTGATGGCTGAGTTTTCGTCTGGGTTGGCAGTGTTTAGCGAGCTCCAACCAAGCCCATCACCAATGATGAGGGTGGTCTTCGTCACTGCTTGCGCAGGCGCAACACCAAGTGCACCAGCGGCCACTAGACCAGATGCAGTCAGCAAACCGAGCCCACGACGGATCAGTTTAGATTTCATGTTTTCTCCTTGTTGGACTATGGCTCGGTCGGAACCTCTGGCAAACACCAGATGAACCAGGCCGAAACCTTAGGTATCTCAACCTTATGTCTAAACGCTTACAGTTTGGGAAGAAAAATGGAGTTATTACGTTTCGTAACCGACCCGTTATTTAAGGGCTGGAGTAGATTTAGAGGCATGAATCAGCTTTTCGCCTACGGTTTTGCAGCCGGTTTGGCGCTGGCTATTCCCCTTGGGCCGATCGCCATTCTGATGATTCAGACCGCTACCCAGCGTGGATGGCGCCACGGCGCCGCTTCGGCATTGGGTGCAGCCACCGTGGATACCACTTATTCACTGGTGACTTTCGCCCTCGGCTCGGCCCTGACCGCCTGGTTGGGCAGCTACCGACTGGTCTTAACGCTAATTGGCGTCTCAATCCTGTTATTTCTGGGACTTCGCACCCTGGTGACCAATATTGGGCTGTTTCGAACCCCTGACAACGCCGAACTGCCACATACCCAGCCGCGGAGCCTCGGTGCTACCTATTTAACCTTTGTCAGCGCCACGGCCATCAACCCGCCAACCGCCCTCTACTTTCTAGCCATCGCCCCGAGCATCGGCCCGCTGGCCGGCGACTCACCTTGGCTAGGCGCCGTGGTTTTTGCGCTCGGCGTTTTCGTCGCCTCGGTCGGTTGGGGTAACGCGCTGGCTGCGGTGGGTACCGGACTGCGCCAAATCACTACAAATCGAGTGCGCGCCGCCCTCGGCATCTTGGGTGGTGCCTTGATTGTGGTGCTGACGTTCGGGCTAGCCGCAAACGCCTTCAACGCCTAGTTGGCGAACGCCTCGATCGGTGGGCATGAGCACACCAGGTTGCGGTCACCATATACAGAGTCAATGCGTCGAACGATTGGCCAGTACTTATTGCGGTGCTGACCTGGGTTCGGAAAGACTGCCAATTCGCGAGAGTAGCCCTTGGTCCACTCCCCGACCACAGACTTCGCCGTGTGTGGAGCGTTGCGCAGTGGGTTGTCATCTACCGGCCATTCGCCTGCTTGAACCTTTGCGATTTCGTGACGGATAGCAATCATTGCGTCGACGAAGCGATCGAGCTCTTCGAGCGGTTCACTCTCGGTTGGCTCGATCATCAAGGTGCCGGCAACCGGGAACGACATGGTCGGCGCGTGGAAACCGTAATCAATCAAGCGCTTTGCAATGTCGTCAACGGTAACACCCGACTCCTTAGTAAGAGGTCGAATATCTAGGATGCATTCGTGCGCGACCAATCCGTCGTGGCCGGTGTAAAGCACCGGGAAGTGATCTTCGAGTCGCTTGGCAACATAGTTAGCCGCAAGCACTGCAGATGCGGTGGCGTCTTCGAGACCAGCGTTACCCATCATGCGAATGTAAGCCCACGAGATTGGAAGAATGCTAGCCGAACCGTAAGGCGCCGCAGAGATTGGGCCGAAGTCTGGAAGACCTTCTGCCAACGCGTGACCAGGCAAGAACGGAGCCAAGTGTGAACGAGCCGCTACCGGACCGACTCCAGGGCCACCGCCACCGTGAGGAATGCAGAATGTCTTGTGCAGGTTCAGGTGGCTTACGTCGCCACCGAACTCACCAAACTTTGCATAACCGACAACGGCGTTAGTGTTCGCGCCGTCGATGTAAACCTGACCGCCGGCAGCGTGAACCTTGGCACAGATGTCAACGATCGCTTCTTCGTAAACACCGTGAGTTGAAGGGTAGGTAACCATCAATGTGCTGAGTCGATCGCCAGCTTCGGCAATCTTGGCTTCAAGGTCAGCGACATCGACGTTGCCGAGTTCGTCACAGGCAACCACGACCACCTGCATTCCAGCGAGAACTGCAGAGGCAGCATTTGTTCCGTGCGCACTCGAAGGAATCAGGCAAAGTGTGCGCTGGTTGTCACCACGTGAAAGGTGGTAACCGCGAATTGCCATCAGACCAGCAAGCTCACCTTGGCTACCGGCATTTGGCTGAAGTGAAACAGCGTCGTAACCAGTAACTTCACAAAGCCACTGAGAAAGCTGCTCAATCAACATCGCGTAACCGCGTGAATCTTCTGCAGGTGCGAATGGGTGCAGTGAACCAAACTCTGGCCAAGTCACCGCTTCCATTTCGGTGGTTGCATTCAACTTCATGGTGCAAGAGCCAAGTGGAATCATTCCGCGATCGAGCGCGTAGTCATAGTCGGCCAAGCGCTTCAAGTAACGAAGCATTGCTGTTTCGCTGTGGTAGCTGTTGAACACTGGGTGCTGCAAATAGCTCGAGGTGCGCTTGACACTTTCAATGATTGGTTTTGCAGTTGAGAGCGAAACCATCTCTGCACCGAATGCGTGAGCAACCGCATTCAAAGTCGCTTCGGTGGTTGTCTCATCAACCGAAAGGCTGATTGTTGACTTGTCTGACTTGTGCAGAGTGATTCCGTGTGCGCGTGCCTTTTC
>CAWULM010000070.1:0-3479 GCA_963923635.1 uncultured Micrococcales bacterium
GCCATTTCAGCCTTCACCTCACGTTCACGTCGATTCGGGGCTGCGGTAGATAAACCCCAGCGCAAACGCTCAGCCCGATAAACTAGAACTTCAAGCACAATCGGCCTGACATCCAGCCAGGCCGCAGAAACAGGGAGTTCATAGTGGCAACCCCAAACCGCCTCGACGCAGTCATTTCTTTGGCAAAACGTCGAGGATTTGTTTTTCCAGCCGGCGAAATCTACGGTGGAACCCGTTCTGCCTGGGATTACGGACCTCTCGGTGTCGAGCTCAAAGAGAACATCAAGCGCCAGTGGTGGCGCGCCATGGTTAACAGCCGTGAAGATGTTGTTGGGCTTGACTCATCGGTAATCCTGCCTCGCAAGGTTTGGGAGTCATCTGGTCACGTTCGTGAGTTCGTTGACCCGCTGATCGAGTGCACTTCCTGTCACAAGCGTTTCCGCGCCGACCACCTTGAAGAGGCGTTCGAGGAAAAGAAGGGTCGAGCACCTCAGTCGATGGCTGAAGTCCCTTGCCCAAACTGCGGCGGTAAAGACATTTGGACCGAACCAAAGCTTTTTAACGGTTTGCTCAAGACTTACTTGGGGCCGGTCGAGGACGAGAGTGGTTTGCACTTCCTTCGCCCGGAAACCGCTCAAGGTATTTTCGTGAACTTCGCCAATGTTCTGAACGCGGCACGTATGAAGCCACCATTCGGTATTGGTCAAATTGGTAAGTCGTTCCGAAACGAAATCACTCCAGGAAACTTCATTTTTAGAACTCGAGAATTCGAGCAGATGGAGATGGAATTCTTCGTTGAGCCTGGCACCGACGAGCAGTGGCACGAGTACTGGATTAAGACTCGTTACGACTGGTACGTGAACCTTGGCATCAACCCAGACAACCTTCGCTTGTTTGAACACCCAAAGGAAAAGCTCTCGCACTACTCGAAGCGAACCGTTGACATCGAGTATCGATTCGGTTTCCAAGGTTCTGAGTTTGGTGAACTTGAGGGCATTGCTAACCGAACTGATTTCGACCTGTCTACTCACTCGAGAGAGTCCGGTGTTGACCTTTCGTACTTCGACCAAAACAAGTCGGAGCGTTGGGTTCCTTACGTTATCGAGCCAGCCGCGGGTCTCACTCGTTCTTTGATGGCCTTCCTTGTCGATGCATACGCCGAAGACGAGGCGCCAAACACTAAGGGTGGCGTCGATGTTCGCACTGTGCTTCGCCTTGACTATCGTCTATCGCCGGTGAAGGTTGCCGTTCTACCGCTCTCGCGTAACGAAGAACTGTCACCACTTGCACGCAACCTTGCGCAAGATTTGCGCGGATACTGGAACATCGACTTCGATGACAGCGGTGCGATTGGTCGTCGTTACCGTCGTCAAGATGAAATCGGAACTCCGTTCTGTGTCACTGTCGACTTCGATTCGCTCGAGGACAATTCGGTTACCGTTCGCGATCGCGACACCATGAACCAAGAGCGAGTCTCACTAGACAAGCTTCGGGGTTACCTCGCCGAAAGACTTGTGGGTTAGTTTTGCACACGGCTGAAAAGCCGGCCCTACGGTACGGCAAGCTTGAGATTGCGACACCTGTGGTGCTCGCACCGATGGCTGGCATCACCAACACCGCATTCCGACTTTTGTGTCGCGAGTTCGGTGGGGGTTTGTACGTCTCTGAAATGATCACCTCAAGAGCTTTGGTTGAACGCACTGAGGGTTCTATGCGTCTGATCAAACATCACCCGACCGAAAATATTCGTTCGGTTCAGCTCTATGGTGTTGATCCCAAGACAGTCAGCCAAGCGGTGAAAATGCTGGTTGATGAAGATCGAGCCGACCACATTGATCTGAACTTTGGTTGCCCCGTTCCGAAGGTTACCCGCAAAGGTGGTGGTGCCGCGCTTCCGTGGAAACGCGACCTATTCAGCGCCATCGTGAACGCCGCGGTAAAGTCGGCTGGCGACATCCCAGTGACAGTTAAAATGCGCAAGGGTATCGACTCCGAGCACCTGACTTTTCTCGATGCCGGTAAAACCGCGCGCGACGCAGGTGTAACTGCAATCGCTCTGCACGGTCGCACCGCAAGCGACTACTACTCGGGTCAAGCCGACTGGAACTCCATCGCTGAACTACGCGAATCGCTACCGGACGTTCAAGTGCTAGGTAACGGCGACATTTGGAGCGCTAAAGACGCAATCCAGATGATGCGACAGACCGGCGTCGATGGTGTTGTCGTTGGCCGCGGATGCCTCGGCAGACCTTGGCTCTTCGCCGACCTGCAGGCAGCCTTCGATGAATACCAACGTGACCCAAACTCCGATGCGGTCATCAACAAGGTGCAACCAACGCTTGGAGAGGTCGCGGTTGCGTTCAAGCGTCACGCGGAACTTCTTGTCGAGTTTTTTGAAAGCGAGCTGCACGGATGTCGTGACATTCGCAAACACGTTGCCTGGTATTTCAAGGGCTACCCGGTCGGCGGGGAGTTGCGTGCGCGATTGGCTCAGGTTGAGTCTCTGCAGCATCTAGACGACTTGCTTTCAGAACTTGATCACACGGCCGCGTATCCGGGTGACGATGCCGAAGGTCCACGTGGGCGACTGGGTGGAGCGAAGCAATGCTCACTCCCAGAGAACTGGTTGAACTCGCGCGACCTTGAAGGCGATCAGCGCATTACTCTACTCGAGGCAGAGCTTGGAGTCAGTGGCGGCTAATGACTGATCTGGAAATCTATACCTCGACAGATCTTGAGCGATTCGTTTCAGAGAATCGCCGAACTGACACTAGACGATCTGAGTTTGCACGCGACCGGGCTCGTGTCTTGCACTCGTCGGCGCTTCGCAGACTTGGCGCGAAGACACAGGTGCTCGAACCTACTAGCGGAGATTTTGCCCGAACACGTTTAACGCACTCACTCGAGGTGGCTCAGGTTGGTCGTGAAATGGCTGTTGAGCTGGGGTTAGACGCCGATCTAGTTGACATGGCCTGTCTTTCGCACGACCTCGGCCACCCACCATTTGGTCACAACGGCGAGACGGCCCTTAATGAGTGGGCTGCATCAATCGGTGGATTTGAAGGGAATGCCCAGACTCTGCGACTGCTAACCAGACTTGAACCTAAGTTCTTTACGCAGGCCGGGGAGCCGATTGGGCTAAACCTCACTCGTGCTTCAATCGATGCAACCTGCAAATATCCTTGGACCCTTGATGAAGCTACGACAACCAAGTTCGGTGTGTACGCAGACGACATTGAGATATTCAACTGGGTGCGATTGGGTGCGCCGGTTGGCGTAAAAAGCATAGAAGCCCAGGTTATGGACTTTGCCGATGACGTTGCTTATTCGGTGCATGACTTCGAAGATGCCGTCGTCGCTGGCTTTATTCGATTGGCTGAAGTAGAAGATCGCGCCCATCGCGCAGACCTTATTAAAGAAGTGCAGCGTTGGAGCTCTGCCGGCCTTTCGGTTGAAGACATCGACGCTGCGTTTGAACG
>CAWULM010000071.1:0-3404 GCA_963923635.1 uncultured Micrococcales bacterium
GTCACAGCCCTGAGTGAAATTCCAGCAAAGGGCCGAGCAACTGGCGGTGTGCGAGGCCAAAAGTTCATTCGTTCAGAAGATCAGCTTTACTTTGCCAAGGTGATAGAGGGTGAACCCGCTGCTCTAGCCACCGACGGAAAACCACTTACTCTACCTGAGAAGGCAAAGCGCGACGCCAGTGGAACCAAGTCTTCGGTGGTTATCGGCTCGGCTGGAACGCTTCCTAGCGCAAGCTAGGCGTCAACCTTAGCGACGTCGAAGGCGTCGGCGTTGTCAACAATAAAATCGCGACGAGGTGCAACTTCGTTACCCATCAAGAGCTCGAACATGGTTTCTGCGGCTGCGGCATCTTTGAGTGTTACGCGGCGAAGTGTTCGACGATTTCTGTCCATGGTCGTCTCGGCAAGTTGATCTGCATCCATTTCACCAAGCCCCTTGTACCGCTGGATCGGTTCTTGGTAGCGCTTTCCGGCAGCCTTGAGCTTCTTCAATAAATTCTCTAGTTCAGCCTGAGAGTGCGTGTAGACAATCTCGTTTGCCTTGGAGCCTGGGTTAATGATCACAACGCGGTGGAGTGGCGGCATGGCTGCAAAAATACGGCCATCCTCAACCAGCGGACGCATGTACCTGAAGAAGAGCGTAAGCAAAAGTGTACGAATGTGTGCGCCATCAACGTCCGCGTCGCTCATCAAAATGATTTTGCCGTAACGCGCAGCGTCAAGGTCAAAACTTCGCCCAGAACCAGCACCAATAACCTGAATGATTGAGGCACACTCGGCATTGGAAAGCATGTCACTCACCGAAGCCTTTTGAACGTTCAAGATTTTTCCGCGAATTGGCAAGATGGCTTGATACTCGCTGTTTCGAGCAAGCTTCGCGGTGCCCAGTGCAGAATCACCCTCAACGATGATCAATTCACTTTCATGGGTCGCGTTAGTTCGGCAGTCGACCAACTTCGATGGCAGAGACGAGGTCTCTAGCGCATTCTTTCGCCGCTGGGTTTCTTTGTGGGTGCGCGCAGAGATTCTTGACTTCATCTCGGCAACGATCTTCTCTAGAAGAAGCGCAGCCTGTGCCTTGTCATCACGCTTGCTTGAATTGAGGCGATCATTCAAAGCCTTTGACACAACATTGGTAACGATGTTTTTGACGGCAGGTGTTCCAAGTACTTCTTTGGTCTGTCCTTCGAACTGCGGTTCAGCTAGGCGCACCGTTACTACGGCAGTAAGCCCCGCTAGAACGTCTTCTTTTTCGACCTTGTCGTTGCCAACTTTTAGTTTGCGTGAATTCGTGTCGATCTGAGCCCTTAGGGTTTTCATTAGACCCTGCTCGAACCCTGCCAGGTGGGTTCCACCCTTAGGTGTGGCGATGATGTTTACGAACGAACGAATCTCGGTGTCATAGCCAGTACCCCAACGCAGAGCAACTTCAACGTGACACTCTCGGGCGACCTCACGAGACTCCATGTTGCCGTCTTCGTTGAGCACCGGAACGGTCTCTTTGAAATCGCCCGTGCCAGTGATACGCCAGGTCGAAGTCAATGGCGCGTCTTTAGCAAGGAAGTCAGCGTATTCGGTGATGCCCCCGTCAAACTTAAATGCGTGGTGAGCCGCCGGCTTGACGCGCTTATCGTCAATCGTGATCTGAAGACCAGGTACGAGGAAGGCCGTCTGTCTGGCACGCGCTAGCAACTCGTCAATTACAAAATCTGCATCCTTGACGAAGATTTGCGGGTCGGACCAGTAACGAACACGAGTACCCGTGGTCTTGGGGCCAACCTTGCCGATGACTTCCAATTCGGAGGCCTCTTCGAAAGGTTTGAATGGGCTGTTTTCTGAGATGCCTTTTTTGTCGTCGAAACGACCAGGCTCGCCGCGGCGGAATGACATGCGGTGGGTTTTTCCACCACGATCAACCTCTACGTCTAGTCGAGAGCTCAATGCGTTTACGACCGAGGCACCAACCCCGTGC
Organism: uncultured Micrococcales bacterium; assembly: GCA_963923635.1. Lineage (GTDB taxonomy): Bacteria > Actinomycetota > Actinomycetes > Actinomycetales > Microbacteriaceae > Rhodoluna. Next base: position 1,972 of record CAWULM010000071.1, read on the forward strand.
AAACCACCAGACGCCGTATAGGAGCCTGAACCAAACTTTCCACCAGCGTGCAATTTGGTGTAAACAACTTCAACACCGGTCAAACCCGTTTTAGGTTCGATGTCTACAGGCACACCGCGAGCATGGTCGGCTACCGAAACAGAGCGGTCGGGATGCAACGTGATTTCAATTGATTTACCGAATCCGGCTAGCGCTTCGTCTACCGAGTTATCGATGATTTCCCAAAGGCAATGCATGAGACCACGAGAATCGGTGCTGCCGATGTACATACCAGGGCGTTTACGAACAGCCTCAAGCCCTTCAAGCACACTGAGGTGGCGAGCGGAATAGTCGTTTGTAGGCACCAGAAAATGTTACGGGCTGGGGCTAAGGCTGACGCTTTAGACACTCAGGAATGGGCAAAACTCTTCGCAAATAGCGAACATCGTGCGAAATGACGCCATTATGTCGCCGAGGCATGTTGAGATAGATGCATGGAAACGGAATCGAACCTAGACAGCGCAGCTGAAACACCAGATGTCGCTACGACCGCTACCCCACTTAACGCCAACGATCGTTGTGACTCCTGCGGGGCTCAGGCCTACGTTCGCGCAACCCTAACTTTTGGTGAGTTGCTGTTCTGCCTACACCACGCAACTCTAAACAAGGCCGCTCTAGACCCGTCGATTGTGCATTGGCAAGACGAGAGCGACAAGCTGCTGGTTCGCTAGCCGCGCTCCCCTTTAGCCACTGCCGTTGCTTCGGCCACATAGCCTGCCACATTTTGGTCTAACGCCCCAAGTTCCCCATCACAAATAGCGGTGCAAATTGCATCACTGAGCGTCGTCGACTTCAACAGCACCGGACCATGCAGCAATGTGTAGATTAGTTTGCCGTTGGAAGTGACAACTGGCAACGAATCCGCTGAATTCAGATAACCAATAACCTCGTGCGTTTTTCCGGCAAAATCAAAAGTCGAAACCGTAAACTCTGACCTTCTGTTTGACTTCGAATGTGGCACCAACCAGGAGTAACTGCTTCCAACGACCATGGAAGGCACGTCTCGCTCAACGCAAAGCGCAAATAGTTCTTGAATTTGCCCCTTAAATCTCTCAATGGATTTCATGGCCGCCATGGATCCATGCCCGAGAAACACGAAAGCATTAGCTGCATTCGCTTTAAGTTCTGCTACTAAGTTTTCGATTTGATCGACGGTATTGATCGCGATAATCTCACAATCGAAGTTGCTCCAGGCAAGTCTCTTACTCAATACAGTTAGGTTGCCCTGATCGCCATTTAGGTTAAGTCGATCAGGAAAGAGGGTGTAAAGCCTAATCATTTTCCAACCTCCTCAGGAGACCAGAAACCTAATGCTCGACGCATCCTACGCATTGCATCGGCCGAGAAAATGACTGTCTTGCGCCCGCGACTAGGTCTTGGAAGTGCAAAGAACT
>CAWULM010000072.1:0-3351 GCA_963923635.1 uncultured Micrococcales bacterium
TCAGAATCTTCGCAATTTGTCTCGGGCCTTTTGCTAAGTGCCGCACGCTTTACCAACGGACTCACTCTGAAGCACGAGGGTGAACACCTGCCGAGCTTGCCTCACATCGAGATGACTTTGCACTGCCTACGTCAGCATGGAGTCGATGCAAAACAGATCAGTCAAACGCAGTGGCGCGTTGAGCCAGGCGCAATCAGCGGTGGACAAGTGCAAATCGAGCCCGATCTTTCTAATGCCGGCCCGTTTCTTGCCGCGGCGATGGTTGCTGGTGGCAGCGTGACGATTCCTCATTGGCCTGCAAGCACCACTCAAGTTGGAGACGAGTTCGACGGCATTCTTCAGCAAATGGGGGCAACCATTACTCGAACGGCAGATGCATTGACAATCACCGGTGACACCAAGATTCGCGGAATCGACATCGACCTTTCAATCGGTGGTGAATTGGCTCCGGTGATTGCGGCACTAGCTGCGATTGCAGAATCACCGAGTCGCATCACCGGCATTGCTCACCTACGCGGGCACGAAACCGATCGCCTGGCCGCGCTGTCTAACGAAATCAACAAGCTCGGTGCTAAAGCAGTCGAACTCGAAGACGGACTTGAAATAACTCCGATCGAAAATCCACATGGATGCCTCTGGCTGTCGTACGAAGATCACCGCATGGCCACGGCGGGAGCCATTGTAGGTTTGCGCGTGCCGAACATCGAAGTTGACGACATTGATTGCACCTCGAAGACGATGCCAAACTTCACCGAGCTTTGGTCGAAAATGATTGACGCTCAATGAGTTGGCTTTACGAGCCAGACTCTGGCAAACACGACCTCGACGAAGACGACGTTCGAGTAAGGCCAAACCCTAAAGGCAACAAGCCTCGCACCAAGAATCGACCAGAGCACAAAGACGCTCTTATCGGAATGGTCACCGGTGTAGACCTTGGTCGGTACCGCATCAAAACTTCTGACCACCGCGACATCAGCGCAACGCTTGCGAAAGAACTTCGCAAAACCGGTGTCGTGGTTGGTGACCAAGTTGCTCTTGCAGGCGACACCAGCGACACGGTTGGCACTCTCGCCCGAATTGTTCGCGTCGAACCTCGCACATCTCTGCTACGACGCAGTGCCGATGACACCGACCAGGTTGAACGCGTGATCGTGGCCAATGCAACTCAAATGGCAATCGTGACGGCAATCGCAAACCCCGAACCGCGCACACGTTTGATTGATCGATATCTTGCGGCCGCCTACGACGCCGGACTTAAGCCGATTCTTGTAATTACAAAATGCGACCTTGCCGACCCCGACGAATTCTTAAAGAACTTCGAAGGCTTGAGCATTCCAGTGGTGCGAAATCGCAGCGACAGCCCGAGCCTAGAAGAACTGCGCGCGCTCACCGACGGTGAAATAACAGTTATGGTTGGGCACAGTGGAGTTGGCAAGTCAACACTGGTGAATGCCATTGCACCAAACGCTGGTCGCGCCACAGGTGTTGTGAACGAAGTTACCGGTCGTGGTCGTCACACCTCTTCATCTGTGAGGGCCATCGAGCTTGAACACGGCTGGCTGATTGACACTCCTGGTGTTCGTTCGTTTGGTCTCGGTCACATCAAGCCTGAATCTCTGCTTCGCTCGTTCGAAGATCTGTATCGAGTGATTGAGAACTGCCCCCGCGACTGCTCGCACCTTGCCGACTCCCCCGACTGCGAACTTGACGAAGCAATCGCTGCTGGAACAGTCGGCGCATCACGTGTCGACAGTTTGCGCCGACTCATGGCATCGGCTTCGGCTGAGTAGGCTTAACACGTGGAATCTGATCTTCAACTCGCCCTGCGCATGGCTGACATTGCTGATGCCATCGCGCTTGAGCGTTTTCGTGCGCAAGACCTCAAGGTTGAAACCAAAGCCGATTCCTCGCCTGTTACCGACGCAGATCGAGCAGTTGAATTATCGCTGAAGCAAATACTCGCCGAAGAACGACCAGATGACGCATTGATTGGTGAAGAGTTTGGCACCAAAGCTGGCGGCAATCGCACCTGGATCATCGACCCAATCGATGGCACCGCAAACTTCATGCGTGGGGTCCCTGTTTGGGGTGCGCTGATTGCTCTAGCCGTCGATGGCAAGCCGGTGGTTGGCGTAGTTTCAGCTCCAGCTCTCGGTCGACGCTGGTGGGCGGCTCAGGGTTCTGCCGCACAAACTCGAGATGTCGACGGTTCGGTTCGCGACATTCGTGTGTCAGACGTCGCAGACCTTCAGCACGCATCGCTGAGCTATAACAACCTGCAACTCTGGGATAGAGCGGGTTACCTGAACCAGCTGGTTGAACTGTCTCGCAAGATTTGGCGTACTCGCGCATACGGCGATTTCTTTAGCTACATGCTGCTCGCTGAAGGAACCCTCGACATCGTGGCTGAGCACGACCTAAAGATCTACGACATCGCGGCACTGGTGCCTATTGTCGAAGCTGCCGGCGGAAAACTAACCGGCTTTTCTGGTCCACTCACCGACGAAACTTCGAGCGTGCTGGCCACCAACGCAAAGCTTCACGCTCAAGTCACCGCTGAGCTAGCTCGATGAAACTGCACCGAGCTTGGCTCGTTGCGGCGGTAACCTTTCTCACCCTCATTGCCGCTGCAGCCTTTCGCTCAACCACTTCGATTTTGTTTATGCCGATCGAAATGGAATTCGGTTGGACTAGAGAATCCACCTCTGAAGCTCTCGCACTAAATCTGATTGTTTACGGCCTAACTGCACCAATCGCAGCGGTGCTGATGTCTCGCTTCGGTGCCAAACGCATTGCAGTAATCGCGCTCGGGCTAATCGCCGCTGGCACTGGGCTCACCGTCTTCATCGCCGCACCTTGGCACCTGACTCTGCTCTGGGGTATTTTGGTTGGCTTTGGCACCGGCTGCGTTGCTCTGGTTTTCGGTGCAACCGTTGCTAACAACTGGTTCACAAAAAACCGATCGCTGGTCACCGGTATCTTCAGCGCCGCCTACGCAACTGGTCAACTTGTCTTTCTGCCGCTGCTAACTCAGCTAGTTCAAAACACCAACTGGCGCTACGGTAGCCTTGTTGTTTCACTCTTCGCTTTGGCCATCGTTCCGATCTTCGTCTTCGTATTCAAAGATCGCCCAGAAGACATCGGCCTCGAGCCATTCGGTGGCCCGAGAGCCACACCGCTAGGCGCTAGCCCTAGAACCTTTCGAGCGACATTTAGCTCGCTGGCGGAAGCATCCAAGACCAAAGCGTTTTGGGTGCTGGCCGGAACGTTCTTCGTTTGCGGTTGGAGCACCAACGGGCTAATCGGTTCGCACTTCATCCCTGCCGCCCATGACCACGGAATGCCAACCAC
>CAWULM010000073.1:0-3334 GCA_963923635.1 uncultured Micrococcales bacterium
GGCCTCATTCGCATGTTGGCTCGCATCGCAGAGTCAGGCCGCGCAGCCGAAGTTTCGGTTGGCGTCTGCGGCGAAAGCGCCAGTGACCCAACCTTTGCGGTCGTGCTTGCCGGTCTGGGCATTACCTCGGTTAGCGCTTCGCCATCGCAGGTCGACGTGGTTCGCACCGCCCTTTCAAGCGTTGACGTAGCCAAGGCTAAAGAGGTAGCCAACCGCGTGCTAGCCGCTGGCTCACCAGAAGAAGCCAAGGCGGCTGCCCTGGCCGCGCTCGCCTAACCCGTCATAAATCGAAACTAACTCGCGCGCTTTTTCACGCCGAGATAATTTCGAATCATGCCTATTTACGACAACATCACCCACGTAGTTGGAAACACCCCATTGGTGCGCATTAACCGCATCAACGAAGGCGGCGCAGAGATCCTGGCCAAGCTCGAGTTCTATAACCCATCATCAAGCGTTAAAGACCGCATCGGTATTGCAATCGTTGACGCTGCCGAAGCTTCGGGTGCACTGAAGCCGGGCGGAACAATTGTCGAGGCAACCTCGGGTAACACCGGAATCGCACTAGCCATGGTTGGTGCCGCACGTGGCTACAAGGTCATCTTGACCATGCCAGAGTCGATGTCGAAAGAACGTCGCGCACTGCTTCGCGCCTACGGTGCCGAACTAGTTTTGACTCCTGCTCCTGCCGGCATGCGCGGTGCAGTTGAGAAGGCAGAAGAACTCGGCGCACAAGACGGTGCCGTGCTCGCTCGACAGTTTGCCAACGCAGCTAACCCAGCGATTCACCGCAAGACCACAGCGCAAGAAATTTGGCGCGACACCGACGGTCAGGTCGCTGCACTCGTTGCCGGCGTTGGCACCGGTGGAACCATCACCGGTGTTGGTCAGGTTCTGAAAGAACTGAACCCAGAGGTTAAAGTTTTCGCTGTTGAACCAGCTGCTTCACCGATCTTGAACGGTGGAACTCCTGGGCCGCACCCAATTCAGGGCATTGGTGCGAACTTCGTGCCTGAGGTTCTCGACACCAAGATCTACGACGAGGTTCTCGACGTTGCCGCAGACGATGCAGTCGCGTGGGCTCGCAAGGCTGCTGCGCAAGAAGGTATTCTCGCCGGCATTTCGTCTGGCGCCGCTCTTTGGGCTGCAAACGAGATTTCGAAGCGCCCTGAGTTTGCAGGTAAGAAGATCGTGGTCGTTATTCCGTCGTTTGGTGAGCGCTACCTGTCGACGATTCTGTACCAAGACTTGGTTGCACTAGACAACTAGTTCGCTGCGTCATTTACAATTGACGCATCTTGATTAAATTCCGTGAAGACATTGCGGCTGGGCTAGCTAAAGACCCGTCGACCCTATCCGGATTTGAACTCTTTCTAACCTCACCTGGTTTGCACGCGGTTTGGGGTTATCGAATCGCTCACTGGCTCTGGAAGCGAAAGCGTCGCATTCTTGCGCGCATGCTGAGCAACTGGCTACGTTTTCTCACCGGCATCGAGATTCACCCAGGCGCAACCATCGGTCGTCGATTTGTGATTGACCACGGCATGGGGGTCGTGATTGGCGAGACCGCCATCATCGGAGACGACGTACTGATTTATCACGGCGTGACTCTAGGCGGAAAGCAGTTCACTCGCGGAAAGCGTCACCCATCGGTTGGCAACAACGTGATGATCGGCGCCGAAAGCATTTTGCTCGGGGACATCACGATTGGCGACAACGTTCAGATTGGTGCAGGTTCGGTTGTCGTGAAAGACATCGAATCGAACACCGTCGTTGTCGGCGGCAAGCTTCGTAAGCTTTAGCCTTCTCCCAACATTCTCTTCACGCGAGGAATTACTTCGCCTGCATAAAGCTCAATCGTTCTAATGTGCGCGGCGTGCGAAACCGGCCCGTTGTCATATTTCAAGTCAAAGCGCTGCGCGCCAACCGAAGTGACCGCGTGGACAATCTTGCGAGCAACGAACTCGGGGCTTCCGTAATACATCGAGCCGTAGCGCACTTCGTTGACAAAGTGGTCTTTAGTGGTTCGACCCCAGCCGCGCTCTGCGCCAATCTTGCCGAAGTACGCCTCGTAAGCCGGCCAACCAATGTCGATCGCTTCGTCGTCGGTGTCGGTGATAAGGCCCGGAGAGTGAATCGAAACTGGCAGATCTGGTTGATCAAGCTTCGCCAAGCTGTCTCGATAAAGCTTTGCGAACGGAGCGAAACGTTCTGGGTCACCGCCGATGATCGCGAGTGCCATCGGAATGCCTAGTCGGGCAGCGCGAATGACAGACTCTGGGCTGCCACCGACGCCGACGCGCAACTGAATGGGTTGTTCGGTCTTTGGCCAGACGTGCTGGTTTTGAAGTGCCGAACGGTGCTTGCCGCTCCAGGTAACCGCCTTCTCGCCGAGCAACTGCACCAGCAGTTCAAGTTTTTCTTCGAATAGCTCGTGATAGTCATTCAACTCAAAACCAAACAGCGGAAACGACTCGATGAACGAACCGCGACCTGCCGAAATTTCTGCGCGACCATTGCTCAGCGCCTGCAAAGTTGCGAAGCGTTCGTAAACTCGCACCGGGTCATCGCTCGAAAGCACAGTCACACCGGTTCCGAGCAAAATGTTTTTTGTGCGTGAAGCGATTGCTGCCAGCACCATGTCTGGTGCCGAAACTGCAAAGTCATCGCGGTGGTGTTCACCAACGTTGAACGCGTAGATGCCGAGTTCATCGGCGAGCACCGCTTCGTCTACAATTTCGCGAATCACTTGGGCGGCCGATTGAGGTTTGCCGGCGGCATCGATGTTGATTCCACCGAAGGTGTCTAGTCCGAATAGCAGTTCTGACATTGTCTATATCTCTTTCTTTAAGACTTTCAACATGGCACGAATTGCACGCACCTGATCTTGAAGGCTGATGGTTGGTTTGCCCGGAAAATCTTCGGCCTGTTCGTCAATGAGAGGAACGTGGATGAACCCGCTCGGCACATCGTGCCCGGCAAGCGCGCGCTGAAGTACGTAAAAAATGTGATTGCAGACAAAGGTGCCAGCACTCAGCGAAACCTTCACCTCGACTCCAGCCTCGCGACCAGCGTTCAACATTTCGGCAACCGGCAGGCTAGTGAAATAAGCGGTGACGCCACCTTCGACGATCGATGAATCGTGGCGCTCGTCGCCATCGTTGTCGGCAAGCTTTGCGTCGTCTAGGTTCACGGCGACGCGTTCAATCGAAATGCTGTCTCGACCTTCAGCCTGACCCAGGCAGATCACTGCCTGAGGCCGCAGCTCTTCGATCAACGTGGTCAGTTCTGCACTGGCCCGCTCGTAGCTAACCGGCAGCACCACCGGAACCAG
>CAWULM010000074.1:0-3314 GCA_963923635.1 uncultured Micrococcales bacterium
GTTCAGCTGAACCTAGTACCTGTTTCAGGTGCAACGATCGCTCAGGCTGTAGAGGCAAAGCCAGGTTGGCAAACACTAACCTTTGACTTCACTGCTTCTTACAACGCAGACGCACACTACGTGACTGCTGCATTGTTCCCTGACTTCGTGAACACCGGTGACGTACCTGGTTACTCAGGCGGTGCAGCTATTGCTGGTGCTAGCCAGGTCTACCAGATCGATAACTTCGCATTCAACGGCGGTACCACTCCTGCGATTGTTCCTCCTAAGGCAGCAACCTCAACCCTTCTCACCTTCGAGACCGGCGACGCTCTTGGTGCACTTATCAACGGTGCAGCTTCGGGTCAGAAGCCTCAGGGTGGATTCGAAGGTGCGGCTACCTCGATTGCAGCAGCTCCAGCTGGTGGCAACGGCGGTAACGCACTAAAGATCGTGAAGGCAACTGGTGGCCAGGTATACGCAGGTGTGAACATGCTTATTGGTACCGACTTCCGTATCTCAGATGGCACCCACAAGGTGATCACGTTCAACTACTACTCACCAATTGACAACTCTCCAGTTCGTCTTGAGTTGACTCCATGGCCAGTGGCTTTGGGTATGAACGTGACTGCACACAAGGGTTGGCAGACGCTAACCTTCGACCTAAGCACCATGACCGGTAACAACGGTGTGGTCTGGTCGGCAGACACCGAGTACACCTCACTTGCATTGTTCCCAGACTTCAACAAGGCTGCGGACAACGGCGTTTACTACGTTGACAACTTTGCAATGAATGGTGCTACCACCCCTGCGATTCCAGTAGCAGTTGCTCCAGCCGTAACCAAGGCTGCTGCAATCACAGGAACCGCAAAGGTCGGTAAGACCCTGACTGTAAGCGCAACCTTCAGCGGAACTCCTGCTGCAGCTAAGACCTACAAGTGGTACCGCTGCACCGTCTCGTCGACTAAGACTGCAACCACAGCTCCAACTTCAGCAATGAAGTGCTCGGTTATCTCAGGTCAGACCTCGGCTAGCCACAAGGTTGTTACCGCAGATGTCGGCAAGTACCTTCGTGCGATGGTTACTGGCACGAACAGTGCTGGTAGCAAGATCTCGCTAACGAAGACCACTGCTAAGGCAACTAAGTAAGCGATACAAACAAAGTGAAAGCCCCGACGAAAGTCGGGGCTTTTGCTTTAACAAAAAGCTTGAGTTGATTTATGCAGACTCGCGAAGTACGAGTTCAATCGGCATGATGCGAGACTCTGCAGATTCGCCGTTCAGCTGCGCGATGATGAGTTCGCCGGCGGCTTCACCAAGTGCGTTGATGTCCTGGCGCACGCTCGAAAGTTGTGGTCGGGAAGTGCGGGCCATCAGCGAGTCATCGAAACCGATAACCGCGATGTCTTCAGGAACGCTTTTGCCTGCTTCTTGAATAACTGCGATTGCACCGAGTGCCATCAAGTCGTTACATGCGAAGACGCCATCGACGTCTGGGTGCTCTTCGAGCAGTCGCTGCATTTGCTGCTGACCACTTTCATATGAGTAGTCGCCGTGACGAATCAAACTCTTCGATGGCACGCGGCCGAGCTCGCGATAAACCTGGTTGTAACCATCAAGACGTTGGTGACCTGCGGTGGTTTCAATGTCACCGGTGATGATCGCAACTTTTTTGCATCCACGGTTCATGAGGTGCTTGGTGGCTGAGTGACCGCCACCGAAGTTGTCGGTGTCAACGAAGATTAGGTCAGCGTCGGTGTGTGGGCTACCGGTGATGACCACCGGAAGACCTTGCTTGGCAAGTTTGCGAACCAGTGCGTCTTTGTGCAGCTGGAAGAAGATTGCGCCATCGAATTCATTTGACTCGAGTGCGTGGGCGACCGGGCCGTCGAGCGAGTTGCCAGATGAAACCATCAATACGGTTTGCAGGTGGTTCTCGAGAAGCACGCGACTAATACCGGCGGTGACGCTGCCCCAGAATGGGTCGGCGAAGATTGAGAGGTCGTCATCGATCACCACGGCAATAAGGCCAGTGCGACCAGAAGCAAGTGCGGTTGCTGCGCGGTGACGGCGGTAGCCGAGCTTTTCAACGGCCGCGTGCACGGCTGCTGCGCGTTCTGGTGCGACGCGCTCGTCACCGTTCAAGACTCGTGAAACGGTGGCTTCAGATACTCCGGCTGCCTCTGCGATAGCCGAGTAGGTTGGGCGACGAGATGACTGCATGCCCCTCCTCGTGAAATTAAATGGCTAGCTCTTTCAGGCTTTCACCGTTGGTGGCAATAATGTTAGCGTAAAACTTAGCCGACTTCTTAGGCGTTCTTTTCAGGGTTTCGAAGTCGATGTGCACAATTCCGAAGCGCATGGCATAGCCTTCAGCCCACTCGAAATTGTCCATGAGAGACCACACGAAATAACCTTTCACAGGTGCTCCTTCGGCAATGCCTCGGGCCAATGCCTTCAGGTGACCCTGCAGGTAATCAACGCGACGGTCGTCATGTACCTCACCGTCGGCACCTGGGCCGTCGCCGTAAGCAGCGCCGTTTTCGCTGATGTAAATGTCTAGCTCAGGCCAGTCGCGACCGATGCGGGTGACGAGGTCACCTAGACCCTCAGGGGTGATAGGCCAGCCGAAGTCGGTGTAAGGAGATGGGCCGCGGCCATCGGTTCGGTGAGGGAACGGGAACACTCGACCGTTGATGATCGGCTCAACCTCTGGACCAGGTTCGTTCAAGAACGCGTCTGAGTAGTAGTTCACTCCGACAAAGTTGGTCGGGGTCTTCAAAATTTCGTGGTCACCCGGCAGCAAGACTTCACTCAGGTGAGGTTCGAAGTAAGGCAGCAGGTTTGCAGGGTAGTGGCCAGTGGTGAGAGCGTCCAGCCAGAAGCGGTTGAGGTGCGCGTCCATCAGTTCACGAAGTTCTACCAACTCAGGGTTGGCAGGGTTGGTGTTGATGTAGTTTGTCATGTTTAGCGCGATGCCGGTTTGAATGTCAGAGCGCACTGCGCGAGCTGCTCGAGTAGCTAGTCCGTGCGCCAGTGCCGTGTGGTGGGCAACTTTGATTCCTTTGCCAAGGTCGCGCTCGCCAGGAGCGTGCACTCCGTCAGCGTAGCCCAGGTAACCAAAAACCCAAGGTTCGTTCAGGGTGAACCACTTCTTTACACGGTCTCCATAGGCCTCAACCAAGGCACCCATGTAGTCGGCCATGCGATAAGCGGTGTCGCGGTTAGCCCAGCCACCCTTGTCTTGCAGAGGCTGAGGGAGATCCCAGTGGTAAGCAGTAGCTACCGGCTCAATGTCGTTTTCGAGCAGGGTGTCGATTAGGCGGTTATAGAAG
>CAWULM010000075.1:0-3271 GCA_963923635.1 uncultured Micrococcales bacterium
CCCAACTTATGGGTGCGCAAGACCACAGCTTCGTCACGATATAGAGGCACGCCTCAAGTATCGGGCAGCCTTCGGTCAAAAGTCTGGAGGCTAGCCTCTGATGGCTCGGTTTACCCCAGAAATGATGGCCTTTAGCGACGCTGTCGAAATGTCACCGTCGATACCAACACCCCAAAGTACGCGCCTACCTACTTCTAGTTCGGTGTAGGCGGCAGCTTCAGCGGCGGCTCCGGCGCTCATTGTGTGCTCAACGTAGTCGAGAACGCGAACATCGATGCCAACTTGGTTTAGCACGTCAATGAATGCAGAAATCGGGCCGTTACCCGTTCCTTGAAGCTCACGTTCGGTATCTCCATCACGAAGCACGATGCTGATGCGAACCACTCCATCCATCTCTGAATTGGTAGCCATCTTCTTGAGCTCAAAGCGACCCCAACGGTTCGCTGGATTTGGCGACGGTAGGTACTCGTCGGTGAAAATGTCCCAAAGCTTTTCACTGGTTACCTCACCACCTTCTGCGTCAGTCTGATTTTGAACAACCCGACTGAATTCGATCTGCAGTTTTCGCGGCAGGTCGAGGCTGTGATCGTTCTTGAGTAGGTACGCGACGCCACCCTTGCCCGACTGCGAGTTGACTCGAATGACTGCCTCGTATGAACGACCGACATCCTTAGGGTCGATTGGTAGGTAAGGAACAGCCCAAACCAGATCGTCAACTTCGACACCTTTGGCCTTGGCGTCTTTGTGCATCAACTCGAAGCCCTTCTTAATGGCGTCTTGGTGTGAACCACTAAAGGCCGTGTAAACCAAGTCACCGCCGTACGGGCTGCGTTCGTGCACTGGAAGCTGGTTGCAATACTCAACCGTGCGCTTGATTTCATCGAGATTGCTGAAGTCAATGTGCGGGTCAATCCCCTGGCTGAATAGGTTTAGCCCGAGAGTGACCAAGTCTACGTTTCCGGTGCGTTCGCCGTTACCGAAGAGGCAACCTTCGATGCGATCGGCGCCAGCGAGGTAACCGAGCTCTGCTGCAGCAACTGCGGTTCCACGGTCGTTGTGCGGGTGCAGCGAAAGCAGCACACTGTCACGTCGATCTAGTCGGCGAGACATCCACTCGATTGAGTCGGCATAAATGTTCGGAGTTGCCATCTCCACGGTCGCCGGAAGGTTGATAACCATCTTGCGAACCGGAGTGGGTTGAATAACGTCAATGACAGCATTGCAAACCTCGAGTGCGTACTCAAGCTCGGTACCGGTGTAGCTCTCAGGCGAGTACTCGTAGTAAATGTCGGTATCAGGAATGGTCGACTCAAGAGAAAGACATTTGTGCGCCGCGTCGACTGCAATCTTTTTGATGGCTTCCATGTCTGCATTGAAGACTACTCGACGTTGCAAAACAGAGGTTGAGTTATAGAAGTGAACGATGGCTTGCTTTGAACCTTTGAGTGACTCATAGGTACGCTCGATTAGGTGGTCGCGAGCCTGGGTCAAAACTTGGATGATCACATCATCAGGAATGTGACCCTCGTCAATAAGCAGGCGCACAAAATCAAAATCTGTTTGGCTAGCAGAAGGAAACCCTACTTCAATCTCTTTGTAACCCATGGCTACCAAGAGTTTGAACATCTTCAGCTTGCGCTCTGGGCTCATTGGGTCAATGAGGGCCTGATTACCGTCACGCAGGTCAACGGCGCACCACCGTGGCGCTTTTTCGATCCGCTTAGTCGGCCAGGTGCGGTCGTGAAGTTCTACAGAGATCTGCTCATGGAATGGCTGGTACTTATGCACCGGCATTGAGCTTGGTTTTTGTTTGTTTTCCATTTGGTGTTCCTAAAAAATCTTTGGGGCTTTCAACCGTCGGCTCGGTAGCGACAAACTCCGCGACGAGCAAATCCGATTAGGCCTCGTCGCGGCTGCTAAGTAGTAGCCCGAAGAACACCCTTCTAGGTTAGCGAGAGAACCGACTAAAAACCAAGTTTGCCCAGTTGCTTAGGGTCACGCTGCCAGTCGGCCGCCACCTTCACCTGCAGGTCTAGAAACACCTTTTTGCCTAACAAAGCATTCAATTCCTTGCGGGCACGCTGACCGACGGCCTTGATATGAGCGGCGCCTTTGCCAATAACCATGGCCTTTTGGCTTTCGCGTTCAACCCAGACATTTGCGTGCACCAGATACAAGTCGCGCTCTTCGTCGAGGCTCATTTCATCGAGGGTTACGGCTAGCGAGTGAGGTAACTCTTCTCTCATGTCTTGAAGCGCAGCCTCGCGAATCAGCTCACAAACTCGCGCCTCCACGCTCTCGTCCGTGAGCATTTCTTCTGGGTAAAGAGCCTCTGACTCAGGCAAAAGCTTGATCAACTCAACCTTTAGCGCTCCAAGTTGCTCTTCGGTTACTGCCGAAACCGGCACAATGACCTTCCAGTCGAGCAACTCATCTACCGCGAGCAATTGCGCGGCAAGTTGATCGCGCGAAACCAATTCAGCCTTCGTGACGATTGCAACTTTGGTTGCCCGCCTGAACTTTTGTATCTGCTCGACGATGAAGCGGTCACCCGGACCGATCTTCTCGTTCGCCGGAATGCACATACCAATCACGTCAACATCGGCGAGGGTGTTCTCCACCAAATCATTCAGACGCTCGCCTAGAAGAGTTCGAGGTCGGTGCAGACCTGGCGTGTCTACGATAATGATCTGACCCGTTGGATCAGTGACCACGCCGCGAATTGCCCGCCTCGTGGTTTGCGGCTTTGGGCTAGTGATGGCAATCTTCTGCCCAACCAAAGCATTCGTGAGCGTCGATTTGCCAACGTTTGGCCTGCCAACAAAAGATACGAAACCACTGCGAAACACTATTCGCCACCTTCGAAAGCCGAGCTCGCGCTCTTAAGTGACTCGTCTGGCTCGACCAAAACCGAAACCAAACGCTTGTTACGACCTTCGATTCTGTCTACCGAAATCTTTAGACCCGAATAAACCACCGAGTCACCTCGTCTTGGAAGACGGCCGAGTTCTTTAGTCAAAATACCACCGACGGAGTCGACAACTTCATCTTCGATATCTAGCTCAAAACGCTCACCAAGATCGGCCAGAGAATATTTCGCACTCACACGCAGCACACCAGCAGGCAGTTCTTGAACGTCGGCAATATTCCGGTCGTACTCGTCCGAGATGTCCCCGACAATCTCTTCGATGACGTCTTCCATCGTCACCAGCCCTGCAACGCCGCCATATTCGTCGATCACAATCGCAATGTGAGTCGCCTTCAACTGCAG
>CAWULM010000076.1:0-3185 GCA_963923635.1 uncultured Micrococcales bacterium
TAGGACACCGCCGGACTTAATTTAGAAAATGGCCACCTTTCGAGGTGGCCATTTTTGTTTTTTGGAGTAAAACATGCACGAAGATGCGAAACCGAATCGCAATCACCGCGATCGCGATCGGTCTGCTGATCAACCGCCACGCCCGGAATGGGAAAAGCGCGTCGGTGCTAAAGGTGAAGTTGAGCGCCCGAAGAGCCCAATGATTCCGAACGACATTACGCCGGAGGATCTTGAATTTGGCGTTCGCGTGCAGTTGAAGACCTTGTCCGCAGAAAATGCAGAAATGACGGCGCGACACCTAGCCATGGTCGGTTTGCTGCTTAACGACGACGTCGAGCTAGCGCACCAACACGCATTGGCGGCGCATCGTCGCTCTGGACGCATCCCGGTTGTTCGCGAGACACTCGCTATCACCGCCTACTACACCGAAGATTGGACACTCGCACTTCGTGAGTTCTTGGCTTTCCGTCGTGCGACAGCTTCTAACGAACACATTGGCATGATGGTTGATTGCGAACGTGGTCTTGGTCGTGCTCAGAAGGCTCTTGAACTCGGTCGTTCTGTTGACCGAGCTGCTCTTACATCTGAAGCTCGAGTTCACCTTGCCATTGCGATGTCTGGTGCACGTCTAGACCTAGGGCAACAGGTAGAGGCCCTTGCCGAACTTGAGATCAAAGAGCTAAACCCGAGTGCCGTATTCGAATACTCTCCAGAACTCTTCTATGCCTACGCTGAAACCTTAGACATACTCGGTCGCGCAGCTGACGCAGCCAAGTGGAACGATCTAGCCAAGCGTGCTGAAAAGGCCATCGTAGAGAAAATTACGGGTGGCCAAGAGGCTTTTGAGGTTATCGAGGAATACCAGATTCCTGAACCTTATGCACGTCGCTCCGAAGATGGCGACCGCGGCCCGCGCCCACCTCGTGAAGCTGGCGATCGCAAGCCGTTCCGCCCAGGTGGCGATGGTAAACCTCGCGACCCTCGTGCCGGTGGCGGCCGTGGCGGTCGACCTGGCAACTCTCCACGACCTGGTGGTTTCGGTCGCGATGGGGGCAAGCGCCCACCTCGCAGCGGCGGGGGAAACCGTGGCCGCTAAACTCGTCGAAAACTACGATTGTCTTCTTCTTGACTTAGACGGCGTGGTTTACGAGGGGCCTGAAGCTATTCATGGGGCCGTCGAGTCAATTGCGAAGGTTCAGAAGCAAGGCAAGAGCATTGCCTACGTGACCAATAACTCATCGCGCAAACCAAACACCATCGTTGAACAGCTGGCAGGTTTCGGAGTTGAAGCCGCGGAGCGCGAAGTGGTCTCATCGGCGCAGACCGGCGTTCAACTGCTTGCCACGTTAGTACCGGCCGGTTCAAAAATCTTGGTGGTTGGTGGCGAAGGCCTTCGCTACGAAGTGCAAAACGCCGGGTTTGAACTGGTTCAGTCGAGCGATGATTCGCCGGCTGCGGTTATTCAAGGTTTTTCACCAGATGTTGCTTGGACCCATCTGGCTGAAGCTGCTTATTCGATACAAAACGGCGCCAAGTGGGTTGCCACCAATTCTGACTGGACCATTCCGCGTGAAAAGGGCATCGCGCCGGGCAACGGTACGCTTGTCTCGGCCGTTCACACCGCTGTAGGGCAGCTTCCGGTTGTCGCCGGCAAGCCTGAGCCCGCAATCTTCAAAACCGCAGTCGAACGCTTTGCGGCTAAAGCGCCACTGTTTGTTGGTGATCGACTTGACACCGACATTGCTGGCGCAAATCGCTCAGGTATCGATTCGGCCGTCGTGATGACAGGTGTTTGCAATAAGGCAATGTTGCTGTCGGCGAAGCCTGAAGAGCGACCAACCTTTATCTTGAATGACATGACCGAACTGTTCGAAAAATACGAGCAGCCAAAACAAACCAGGCACGGCTATTCCTGCGGCAAGGCTCAGGTCGAACTTCTGCTAGGCAAGGTCAAGGTTATCGCCGGCGACCCTGCCTCGCTTGATGCTTTGAAGGCCGCCTGCGCGGTCATTTGGAATGCCGAGACCAACATTCACCAGATGGAAGTAGACCCAGCGCTATACGAATAGGCTGGTGTTGGAGAAATAATGTCAGACTCACTAAAAGATCAAGTTGCTACCGAATTGGCTCGCATTGAAGCGCTTCCTGCCGAAGAACAGCCAGAGGCCTATCGTTTGCTGCAGAGCCAACTCGAGCGCGAACTCGAGCAGTCTGAGGGCAACTAGTTGAGAGCCGACCTTGCTCTGGTTGAGCGGGGTTTGGCGCGTTCCCGCTCTCAAGCAGCCAGCCTAATTAACGACGGACGTGTGCTTTACGCCGGCCGCGAGTTGCGTAAACCGGCAACAGAAGTTACCGACCTAGAAGCCTTGAAGGTGGTTGCGGGTATCGATTTCGTTTCTCGTGCTGGGCACAAGTTAGATGGAGCGCTCGATCATTTCGCTGAGTTAGAGGTTCAAGGCAAAGTTTGCTTGGATGTCGGTGCCTCCACCGGCGGGTTCACCGATGTTTTGCTGCGCCGCGGGGCAAGCCAGGTGATCGCCATAGATGTGGGTCACGAACAGATGGTGCCCGAACTGCGCGAGAACTCATCAGTTGCCTGTATTGAAGGTTTTAACGCCCGTGAACTCAGCCCCGAAACGCTGGCCGAGCGGTTGGGTGCAAGCATCCCAGAGATTCAACTTGTGGTTGCCGACCTCTCGTTTATTTCGCTGACCCTGGTGCTCGAGCAAATGCTTTCGGTCGCACCGAAAGCCGATTTTGTCCTGCTGATTAAGCCGCAGTTCGAAGTTGGCAAGCAGTCGCTTCAGGCCGATGGCGTGGTCACCTCGCACCTGCTTCGCGCCGAGGCAATTCGGCAAGTTGTAGATCACGCCAACAAGCTCAAAATGGGTATTCGTGGACTCGAGCGTTCGTCTTTGCCTGGTACTCATGGGAACATTGAGTATGTGCTGTGGATTAGCCCCGCTGAGAAGCAGAATTCGGGAAAATGGTCACAGGCTATTGAATCGCTAGCTAAGGGAGGTGCGCGAGATGAGTAGATACGTTTTAGTCGTCACTCACACCGGACGCGAAGACGCCCTACTGGCCAGCCAAGAGGTTTGCTCTCAGCTGGTTGCTGCCGGCATCACACCTGTGATGACCGCGGAAGAGCTCGCCGATTCGCTGGCCTTCTCGAAGAGTCACGT
>CAWULM010000077.1:0-3163 GCA_963923635.1 uncultured Micrococcales bacterium
GAAGCAACTGGTCAACTAATTACCGATTCGAAGCAGGTTCCGGTGGCTCTGGCAGAAGACAAGGCGCCACGCTCGCACTGGGAGATGTTGCTCGAGCGACGCACTATCGCTGAGCTTGAAGAGATTTTGCAGGAGCGTCTAGACGAGATTAGAGCTCGCCGCGGCGCTGACTCGCTTTAGTTCTTCGACGTCGAATTTCCACGAGCAATATTCCTGCTGTCAGCAGGGTGACATTCGCTAGATCAAAGTATCTTCCGTAACCCATTGCTGGTGTTGTAGAACTGGTTAGCGGAAGATTCGCCACAAAATACCTTGCTTGGAATGCATCGGTAAAAGCGATTTGATTTCCCCTACCGTCGAAGGCGCCAGATGGGCCAGTGGTAGAAACGTTGATAATCGGAAGGCCGGTTTCGATCGCTCGCAGTTTCATGAGGGCGTATTGCTGATATGCCTCGTCGCTGTGCCCGAAATCAGCATTGTTTGATTGCGACACTATGGCGTTCGCACCAGCATCGTTGATGTTTTGAATGATGTCGTCGATGGCAATCTCAAAACAAATAAGGTCACCCAAGCGTGCACCATGAACCTCGTAAATTGGATCGCGAGTTCCGAAGGTGTAACCTCGGTAAATCAAACCAATCAGGTCTGGGGCAAGTGCATTCCAGAAGGCACGATCTGGAACGTACTCAGCAAAAGGAATCGGACGCTTTTTGTCGTACTGATCTGTGATACCTAAGTCGGGCTGCCAAAGCAGAGTCGAGTTGAACATTTGCCCGTTGAACTGAGTGAGCGTGCCGAAGAGCAGAGGAACCCGCAATTTTTGGTCGATGAGCGTCTGAAGAGTTTGTGCAACTTGGAAATTGTCTTGCGGATTAATGTCACTGGCATTCTCAGGCCAGACAACTAGCTGCACTCCCCTGCGTTGATCAGACTTCAAAAAATCGTGGGTGACTTTTAGGTGGTTCCCCAAAATCGTGCCGGGAGTGTTGTTAGCAAATAGTCCGGCATTCGCATTACCTTGAATGCCTGCCACTTTGAGTTTGCCTATTGATGGGCTTGACCAGGTTAGGTTCGGCACGATTACCAGAACTGCTAGTGCACCGACCAAAAGCATTGCGGAAGATCGTCTCGATGATTCCACGCGAAGCTTTGGCAAATAGAAAACTGCCAACGAGGTGGTCAACGCCAAAACAAATGTTAGAAGGCTCAGGCCACCGAAGAAGACCCAGCCGGCGAGTGGAGAATTGGATTGTGACATGGCAAGTCGAGACCATGGGAAACCACCGTATGGAAAGTGAGTGCTAAACCACTCTCTGGCAGTCCAAACCGAAGCAAAAGCCAATGCCAAAGCGAACGGATGCTTCAGATGTCGCTCCAGATACACCCAAAGCAGCGCGGCCGCTGAGACAAACAAAGCCTCGAGAGTTGCTAAGGCTACCAACGGCTCAGCGCCTAAGTACTGGCTGATCCACCAAACTTGTGAAGCGAAGAATGTGAAACCAAATACAAAACCAATCGCGAGAGCTCTTGGGTAAGTTGTTTTGCTAACTGCGATTTGAAACCCAGCCACCACGAGAAAAATCAGCGGCCACCAGCCCGGACGTGGGTAGGCGAAATAGGCAATCCCTCCGCTGAGCGCAGCAAGACTCAAACGTGAAATGAAGTAAACGTCATCTTTTAGTTTGGTCATGTTTTCAGCCTAAGAGTTAGTCGAAGTAGGAGTAGGCAACGATGCCGCGCTTAATTTGATCTACCGCTTGCTTGGCTTTCTTGGAAACCGTTTCGTTTCCGACTTGGGAAATCTGAATCAACATATCGATCACTTGTTTTGCCCAGCGAATGAAATCTCCAGGAAGCATGTCAGCTTCCATAAGGACAGTTTGCAGGCTAGCGCCTTTTGCCCAGCGGTGAAATGCGAAACTCAAGCGTGGATCTGGCTCGGTGGTGGCACGGAGTTTGTGAGCCTTGGCTAAGTATTCGATCTCATCCCATTCATCCCAGGTTTCATCGAACATCTTTGCAAATAGACCCTTGGGGAGTTTAGGTTCGTTTCCGTCGTCTTCCCGGCGTGCTTCATAAACCAACGCGGTGACTAGCGCCACCAAGTCGGCCGCTTCACCTTGCTCCCAAATGCCTTTTTGCAAACACTGAGCAACCAACAAGTCTCGCTCACCGAAGAGACGAGCCAGTGTGGCTCCGCTTGACGTGACCGTGTAGTCGTCGCCCGCTGGTTCAAGGTACTCAAGCGATGCCAGCATTAGACAAATCTGATCGAAAGTTTTTGCGGTTTGATTCGTGCTGCTCTCGATCTGATGCCGCATGTTCTCGTATTCGCGGTTGAGTTTGAAATACCGTTCACCCCATCTAGCGTGGTCTTCTCTCTCGTTGCAGGAGTTGCACGGGTGCTGTTTGATTTCTTTCTTGATGCGCGCAAGCTCTTGTTCAATCTCGTGACGACCACGAGTCGCTCGCAAGTCGCGGCCCCGGTCGCGTCGCTGACCACCTGAAGAAAGTTCACGCTCGAGGTCTGATATCTGTCGGCGCATAGAGGCAAAGGCAAAGAAGTCACCTCGATGACACTTCATTGCTTCTCGATAACCGTCGAGTGCGACTTTCTTTTCGGTTAAGTTTCGAGCAAGCCCGACTACCGACCGGTCCGCTTGAAATTGGGCGAATGACATTTCGAGCACTTCACGGGCCCGATGACGACCGAATGCTTCGATGAGGTTCACGGCCATGTTGTATGTCGGTTTAAACGATGAGATCAAGGGATAGGTGCGCTTTGAAGCAAGACCAGCAACGATTTGTGGGTCCATGTTGGCTGCCCATTGAATGACGGAGTGCCCCTGTGTGTCGATACCGCGTCTTCCAGCTCGGCCAGTTAGCTGCGTGTACTCTCCTGGCGTTATCTGCACTTGACCTTCGCCGTTAAATTTTTCGAGTCGATCGAGAACAACCGTTCGAGCTGGCATGTTTATGCCAAGTGCCAGGGTTTCTGTCGCGAATACCACTTTCACGAGCTTGTTCAGGAATAGCTCTTCGACTACTTCCTTGAAGGCGGGTAACATGCCGGCGTGGTGAGCGGCAAAACCGCGTTCAAGTGAATCGAGCCACTCGTGGTAGCCGAGTGTAGCCAGGTCTTCGTCAGCAATGGTGTAGCATC
>CAWULM010000078.1:0-3103 GCA_963923635.1 uncultured Micrococcales bacterium
CGCCATGATGCAGGCCGTTGGTCTAGTGCCAGATCACGAGAGCGATTGCTTCCTGGGTTAAAGCAAAGAGCCCCGCGATTAAGCGGGGCCCTTCAAGTTGTTTCGACTAAGCGACTTCAGCTTCGCGAGCGACGATGGTTACAACGTCGTGCTCCATTGAAAGAAAGCCGTCCTCGGCGCTTGCCTTGACTACTGCACCGTCTTCGAGAGTGATGCGAACCTCACCAGAACCGAGAATGGCAAGTACAGGTTCGTGCCCAGGCAGCAAACCGATTTCACCTTCAACGGTCTTGGCAACGACCATCTTGGCTGCACCGCTCCATACTTCGCGGTCAGCCGAGACTAGATCGACTCGAAGAGTTGCCATCGTTACTTAGTTTCCTTCTGAATGCGG
This sequence comes from uncultured Micrococcales bacterium, assembly GCA_963923635.1. GTDB lineage: Bacteria > Actinomycetota > Actinomycetes > Actinomycetales > Microbacteriaceae > Rhodoluna. The sequence continues at coordinate 395 of CAWULM010000078.1, forward strand.
TCCCAGTTGGCCATAACCATGTCTAGTCCACCAACGTTGAAGAACGCCTGCTCAGCTACGTGGTCAAGGTCACCGTTTGCGATGGCAGCGAAGCCTTCGATGGTGTCCTTCAGTGGAACAGTTGAACCCTTCACACCGGTGAACTTCTCAGCCATGTAGGTGTTCTGAGATAGGAACTGCTGAATACGACGGGCGCGGGCTACCGTCACCTTGTCTTCTTCGCTCAGTTCTTCAACACCGAGGATGGCGATGATTTCTTGAAGTTCCTTGTTCTTCTGCAGAATAGCCTTCACGCGAATTGCAGTCTCGTAGTGATCCTTCGAAATGTAACGAGGGTCAAGAATACGAGAGGTTGAGGTCAGCGGGTCGATAGCTGGGTACAGACCCTTAGATGCGATTTCACGCGAAAGTTCGGTGGTTGCATCCAAGTGGGCAAAGGTGGTTGCCGGAGCTGGGTCGGTGTAGTCGTCAGCTGGAACGTAGATTGCCTGCAGCGAGGTGATCGAGTGACCACGGGTTGAGGTAATGCGCTCCTGGAGCAGACCCATTTCGTCAGCAAGGTTTGGCTGGTAACCCACTGCAGAAGGCATGCGGCCTAGCAGAGTAGAAACCTCAGAACCTGCCTGGGTGAAACGGAAGATGTTGTCGATGAACAACAGCACGTCTTGCTTCTGAACGTCACGGAAGTATTCCGCCATGGTCAGTGCCGAAAGAGCAACGCGAAGACGGGTGCCAGGTGGCTCATCCATCTGACCGAACACGAGTGCAGTCTTGTCGATAACGCCTGACTCGGTCATTTCGTCGATAAGGTCGTTACCTTCACGGGTACGCTCACCAACACCGGCGAATACCGACACACCGTCGTGGTCTTCGGCCACTCGGTAAATCATTTCCTGGATAAGAACGGTCTTACCTACACCAGCACCACCGAACAGACCAATCTTTCCACCCTGAACATAAGGGGTTAGAAGGTCGATCGACTTGATACCGGTCTCGAACATCTGGGTCTTTGACTCAAGTTGGTCGAAGGCTGGTGGCTCGCGGTGAATTGGCCAGGTCTCTTTGACCTCTACCTTTTCGCCTGGCTTACCGTTGAGAACTTCACCGGTGACGTTGAAAACCTTACCCTTGGTGACGTCACCTACAGGTACCGAGATCGGTGCACCGGTGTCAGTTACGACACCGCCACGAACCAGACCGTCGGTAGGCTTCAGCGCGATGGCACGAACCAAGTCGTCACCGAGGTGCTGAGCAACCTCAAGGGTCAGAGTGGTCGTCTCGCCGTTCAGCTCGATGACAGTGGTGAGAGCGTTGTAGATTCCTGGGATTGCATCGTGTGGAAACTCGATGTCAACCACAGGACCGGTTACGCGAGCGATACGCCCGGTAGCGCCTGCAACAGCAGCCTTGTTCTTGGTGGCCATGTCTCTTTCTTTCTCTTAATCGTCGTCGCCAGTGGAAACCAGTGCATCGGCTCCACCAACGATTTCTGAAATCTGTTGGGTGATTTCCGACTGGCGAGCTTGGTTGCTCAGTCGGGTGTAGTTCTTGATTAGCTTGTCGGCGTTGTCAGTCGCAGACTTCATTGCCTTCTGGCGAGCAGCGTGCTCTGATGCAGCGCTCTGAAGCATTGCGTTGTAGATGCGGCTCTCGATGTAAACCGGAAGCAGTGCGTCGAGCACCTTGGTCACGTCAGGTTCGAACTCGTAAAGTGGGAAGACTCCGCCAGCGGCTGGTTCTTCGACGCCTTCGACAACTGCAAGCGGGAGTAGACGAATCACCTCTGGCACCTGAGCGATCATCGAAACGAAGCGGTTGTAAACAATGTGAATCTCGTCTACTCCACCCTCAGCAGCAGGAGTGTTAAACGCGCCAACTACTGCATCAGCAACTTCTTTTGCAGTTACAAACTGTGGAAGGTCGGTTCCGCCGGTCCAGCTTTGAATGAACTTGCGTGCACGGAAGTTGAAGTAACCAACCGACTTGCGACCGACCAGGTAGTAGACAACGTCCTTACCCTGCTCGCGAAGTAGAGCGGTTAGTTGCTCAGCTTCTTTGAGAACGTTCGACGAGAACGCACCAGCAAGACCACGGTCGCTGGTGAGAATCACAACAGCGGAGCGCTCGATCTTGGCTGGTTCGGTGGTTAGCGGGTGGTCGATGTTCGAGTAGGTTGAAACGGCTGAAACGGCGCGCGTGACAGCTCGTGAGTATGGCGCTGATGCAGCTACACGCTGCTGAGCCTTCGCGATACGCGAGGCCGAGATCAACTCCATGGCACGAGTGATCTTCTTGGTCGTCTGGGCAGACTTGATTTTCTGCCTATAGACCCGAAGTTGCGCTCCCATGACTAGCCTTTCCTAAACCGATTCGATTACTTACTTGCGCTTCTTCTGCTTGACGATCTTTTCCTGGTGTACTTCTTCAGGTTCGATCGCCTCTTCTTTAGCAGAGGTGTGCAGCGCAGCGCCGCCCTTGGTTTGGAAGCCCTTCTTGAACTTCGCAACTTCCTTTTCAAGTTCTGACAAAGTGTCTTCTTTGAGGTCGTTGGTGTCACGAATAACGTCAAGAACCTTGGTGTTGCGACGAAGGTGCTCGAGTAGTTCGCTCTCGAAGCGAAGGATGTCTTCGACAGGGACGTCATCGAGCTTGCCTGTGGTACCAGCCCAGATCGAAACGGTCTGCTCTTCAACAGGGAACGGTGAGTAC
>CAWULM010000079.1:0-3094 GCA_963923635.1 uncultured Micrococcales bacterium
ACCCTTCAATGACTCAGCCGTTGATGTACAACCTGATCGAAGCAAAGCGTTCGACTCGCACTCTCTACATGGAAGGCCTCGTCGGTCGCGGCGACATCACTGTTGAAGAGTTCGAAGCAGTGAATGCAGCCTTCCAGGCCAAGCTCGAGAACATCTTCGTCGAAGTTCACGAAGCCAACGCGCAGCCTGCAGAACTTACCCCTCGCCCAGTTGGTATTGGTACCACCGCATCTGACCACCCTCAGATCGAACGTGCCACCGCCATCAGTCGCGAAGTTGTTCAGCTCATCGGTGATGCGCACAACAACATTCCTGCCGGCTTCACGGTTCACCCGAAACTTATGCAGTTGCTGCAAAAGCGCGTTGAAATGTCGCGCGAAGGTGGCATCGACTGGGGCTTCGGTGAATTGCTAGCTTTCGGTTCGCTGATTCTCGAAGGCAAGCCAGTTCGTCTCGCCGGCCAAGACTCGCGACGCGGAACCTTCGTTCAGCGCCACGCAGTTTTCCACGATCGCGAAAATGGTCAAGAGTGGATGCCACTGCGCAACCTGTCGAACAACCAGGCAAAGTTCTATGTGTATGACTCACTACTGAGCGAGTACGCAGCGATGGGCTTTGAATACGGCTACTCGGTTGAAGCAGAAAACTCGCTAACCCTTTGGGAAGCACAGTTTGGTGACTTCGCCAACGGCGCGCAGACCATCATCGATGAATTCATTTCGTCAGCCGAACAGAAGTGGGGCCAGCACTCTGGTGTTGTACTTCTACTTCCTCACGGTTATGAAGGTCAAGGACCTGACCACTCGTCAGCGCGCATCGAGCGTTACCTGCAGCTTTGTGCCGAGAACAACATGACAGTTGCTCAGCCATCGACTCCAGCTTCGCACTTCCACCTGCTGCGCCGTCAGGCATATTCGACGCCTCGTCGTCCGCTCGTGGTGTTTGCACCGAAGTCAATGCTTCGCCTCAAGGCAGCGTCTTCTTCGGTAGAAGACTTCACCAACGGAACCTTCCAGCCGGTCATCGATGACCAGCAGGGTCTCGACAAGAAAAACGTCAAGCGCGTTATCTTCTGCTCGGGCAAGATCTACTGGGATCTTCTGGCCGAGTCGCAGAAACGCAACGATGGCACCACCGCAATCGTGCGCGTAGAGCAGCTCTACCCAACTCCGGTTGATGAAATCAAGGCTGCTTACGCTCAGTACCCGAACGCAGAACTGGTTTGGGCTCAAGACGAGCCTGCGAACCAGGGACCTTGGACCTACATTGGTCTGTTCTTGCCGAAGTATATGAACGGTCAAGTTGCCAAGTTGGTTTCGCGCCCTGCATCTGCTTCACCAGCAACCGGTTCAGCCAAGCGTCACGCAGTTGAGCAGGCAGACCTAGTGCAACGAGCATTCGACGCCTAATCAATGGAGCCACTGGGTCAAAGCATTCGCGTCGTCGTTCTCGGCGACGCACTGGCTAGCCAATCTGGCGACCCTAAAGGCATCGGTTGGCTTGGACGCGTCATGGCGCGCACCGCAATCGAAGACCCGCAGGTTGATGTTTACCCGCTACCGGCGCCAAATCAAACCAGCGCTTCGCTTCTCGAGCGCTGGAGCACCGAAGCACAAAAGCGTTTCAGCTCAGACTCCATCAACAAACTCGTTGTGGTCTTGCCAAACACCGACCCAGCCGCAGGAATTTCAACTTCGCGCTCGCGTCTAAACCTTGCGAATCTTCTCGACGATGCAAAACGTTACGGCATCAGCTGTTTTGTCATTGGGCCAATTCCTTCGCGCAATCCAGAGTTGAATCCTGAGATTGAACAGTTGGTTACCGGCTTCGAAGATGTCTGCAACCGCCGAGGCGTGGCATTTGCAGATTGTTTCACTCCCCTGGTTGGCCACGAAGGCTGGAACGCCGAAATGCAAAACAACCTGAGCGGTTTACCCGGTCAGGTTGGTCACGGTTTGATTGCCTGGCTAGTACTCAATCGCGGTTGGTACAGCTGGCTCGGCGTTGCCGAAAATAACTAGTTCGACTCTTCTTCTTCGTCGGTCAGCGACTGCAAAGTTTCGTGCACGACGGTTTCATCTTCATTAGCCAACGCACGCACGCGAGCAAGAATACGATCGGCAAGTTCCTGCGGTGGAGCCTCGTCGCAGGAGTCTTTGATTACCTTGCTGAATGCAAGTTCGAAGTCGTAGTGCTCTTCACACGAGTCGCAGTTGGCCAAGTGTGCCGTGATGTTCTCTAGATCATCCTCGGTAAGTTCTTGTGACAAGAACTCGTGAACTTGGCGTTTAGTTTCTTCACAGTTTAGGTGTTTCACTTTTTTGCCTCGGCTTGCTGTGCTCGTGCTTGTGCTTTTTTCTCTTTAGTTGGAGTTACGTCGTAGCCCTCTTCGGCTGCGAATTCTTCTAGTGCTTCGTGCAACGCGGCTTTACCGCGGTGCAGACGACTCATAACGGTACCAATTGGGCGACCGATAACCTCGGCTATTTCGGAGTATGACAAACCTTCGACGATGGCCAGGTAAACCACTGTTCGGTATTCCTCTTTTAGATTGCGAAGAGCTCGCTTGACGTTCTCAGAAGGCACCCGCTCTAGAGCCTCGGCTTCTGCTGAGCGGTGCACTCGAGTGGTAATCGATTCAGCATCACCAACCTGAAAATCTTCGAGGTTATCGAGGCTCTCGTTGATTCCCTGCTTCACCTTCTTGTTGTAAAGGTTGATATAGGTGTTTTCTAGAATGCGAATCAGCCAGGCACGCAGATTGGTGCCCTTTTCGAACTGGTGCCAAGACTTGAAGGCCTTAGCGAAGGTCTCCTGAACCAAATCTTCGGCATCGAGCTGGTTTTTAGTCTTGTTGAAGGCCGCACCATAGAGAAGTTTTGTGTAAGGAAGAGCCAACTCCTCGAACTCGCGTACACGGTCTTCGGGGGTCAGTTTCGACTGTTCTTGGGTCATTAGAACCGATTCTAGATGCCCATCAACGGCTTCGAGAACGCCGGTACTGGCCATACTGAATCACCGCCTAACTTCACTTGCTGGTATTTTTATAAACAATGACTGAACGCACTTATTCCGCAGCCGCCAACTGGCCTGC
>CAWULM010000080.1:0-3070 GCA_963923635.1 uncultured Micrococcales bacterium
CGAGAATGTCCTCCAAGAACAGCACGCCGATTTCGCGACCCTTGCGATCAAAAGCGCGCGCCATGTGAGCACCAACGCGACGCATCGAAGCGAGCGCATCTTCGAGCTCCATGGTGGCAGGCAGCGAAATAAGTGTGCGAACTCGTTTGGCCGGGAAAGCATCATCGGCTTCGTCATCGTCAAGGTCGAGCACATCTTTTATGTGAACGTAGCCAACCAGGTCGGCGTCTTCGTCGCGAATTGGGTAACGCGAGAAACCATACTTAGCTACTGCCTGCTCAATTTCTCGCGGAGTAACGCTCTCACCGAAAGCAACCAATCTCGCCAGTGGCACCGCGACGTCAGCAACCTTCTTCTCGGTGAATTCGAAGGTGTTGCTCAATGCGCCGGTAGCGTCTGAAAGCACGCCTTCGCGAGTGCTGTGCTCAACAATGTCTTCAACCTGATCGAGAGTAAACGTGCTGTTTGCTTCGTCTTTGGCTTTCACACCGAACACACGCAAGATTCCGTTAGCCGACGCGTTTAGCGCAACCACAAACGGACGAAGCACCATGGCCAGCGCGTAAAGCACTGGAACCAAAACCAAAGCTGCGCGCTCTGGAATCGAGAATGAAATGTTCTTCGGAACCATCTCACCAATCACTACGTGCAAGAAAGAAACCAGAATCAAGGTGAGCACGAATGCGGTTCCGTTTACTGCGCCAGCAGTAAGACCAAGCGCTCCGAGCGGGCCAGAAAGAATCTCGTGCACGGCAGGTTCGGCTATAACCAAAATCAGAAGCGAACAGACCGTAACGCCAATCTGAGTGGCCGCCAGCATTAGTGCGACCTTTTCCATTGCCTTGATGGTCAGCTGCGCTGGGCGTGACCCCGCCTCAGCGCGAGGTTCGATTTGCGCGCGACGAGCAGAGATGACAGCAAATTCGGCAGCGACAAAGAAGCCGTTTCCAAGCACGAGCAACAGCAGCCAGAGCAGGCCGAGGTACGGATTACTTTCCACCGTTCACCTCGCTTGCAGTCTCAATCACAGCGTCGGGAGTGAAACGAACGCGGTCGACTCGACGGCCTTCAACTCGCTCAACGCGAAGTTTTCCATCTTCGATTTCAACCTCGTCGCCCACCAGCGGAATGCGACCGAGGTTCGCCATGATGAAGCCGGCTACGGTTTCGTAAGCCCCGTCATCTGGAACCTTAATAGCCATTTCACGAAGCTCGTCTGGACGAATCATGCCAGGGAAAAGAATCGAAGAGTTTGCGCCTCTGGTGACACCACTCTTTGCACGGTCATGTTCGTCAGCTAGTTCACCAACAAGCTCTTCAACCAAATCTTCGAGCGTGGTCAATCCAGCTGTGCCACCGTATTCATCGACAACGATTGCTAGCTGCAAACCTTTGCTGCGCAACTCGATCATCAACTTTTCGAGGCGCATGGTTTCTGGCACGCGAAGAGGTTCAGCCATGATGGCGGTTACCGGCACTTCGTCACGCTTCTCGCGCGGCACCGAAGCGGCTTGCTTCACGTGCACAACACCAATCACTTCATCGCTTGACCCTTCGATCACCGGAAAACGGCTGTGACCGGTTGAGTTGGTTAGCGCGATTAGGTCATTGAGATTTGCGCTGCTGGCAACAGTGTGCATGCGCGGGCGCGGAGTCATAACATCGGTGGCGACCAACTGAGTGAGCGCAAGTGTCTTCGTGAGCAAGGTCGCGGTGTCTTTGTCGAGCGCACCCATCGATGCACTTCGGCGAACCAGCGCCGTGAGTTCTTCTGCGGTGCGCGACGAACTGAGCTCTTCCTTCGGCTCAATGCCGAAGCGGCGAACGATGGCATTTCCGGTGGCGTTCAGAGCCTTGATCATCCAAGTGAAAAGCCAGGTGAAAGCCAACTGAAAGAGAACCACGAAGCGGTTGGTTTCAAGCGGCTTAGTCAGCGCCAACTTTTTCGGCACCAACTCGCCAATCAAGGTCGAGAAAATGGTGGCCAACACCATGCCAAGCACAACCGAGACATCGTGAATGGTGGCATCGGTCCAGCCGAAACCGGTTAGCAGTGGGCGAAGCACCGTAGCCAGGCTTGGCTCGACCAAGAAACCGGTGAGCATGGTGGTCAGGGTGATGCCGAGCTGGGCGCCGCTTAGGTGGGTGGCTGTCGACTTTAGAGCACGAATGCTGTTACTGAGCCCACGTTCACCGCGCTCGCGTCGAGCCTCAAGATCTGAGCGTTCGAGGTTGACCAGCGAGAACTCGGAAGCAACAAAAAGACCCGTACCAACTGTAAGAACAGCTCCCAAGGTAAGGGCGAGCCACTCGTTCATCGGGCTACCGCCCACGAGCAATGACTAGAACTGACGCCCTCCATACCCTTCCAGCATACTCACAGGCCTCTAGGCGTTAGGCTAGTAGGGCTGATTGATAGAACCAAGGGTGGAAATGTCAGGCAACGACGCGAACTCACAAGACGAATTTGGCGCAAATGAATGGCTCGTAGAAGAGATGTACGAGCAGTGGAAATCGAACCCAGACGCCGTCGATAAGGAGTGGTGGCCAATTCTTGAGCGCTACCACGCCGCTCAGTCGGGCAAGAGCACCCCTGCACCCGCTGCCACACCGGCATCAACGCCTGAAGCCGCGGCTCCAGTTGTAGCAAAAACCACCCGCATCGAAGCAAAACCTCAGCCAATTCCTGCTCAGGCTCCGGCAACCGGATTGATTGACACCATCAGCGACGAAGTCGTTGAAGACCAGGTCAACATCATGAAGGGCATGGCCAAGACCCTTTCAACCAACATGGATGCCTCGCTGGCAGTGCCGACCGCAACCTCGGTTCGCACCATTCCTGCAAAGTTGATGATCGACAACCGCATCGTGATCAACAGCCACCTCGGCCGCACTCGCGGTGGAAAAGTTTCTTTCACCCACATCATCGCGTTTGCACTGGTGCGCGCGCTCAAAGAATTTCCAAGCCAGAACGTTTACTACGACGAGGTCGACGGCAAGCCTGCTGTGGTTACTCCAGCGAACGTGAACCTCGGTCTTGCAATCGACATTCCTAAAGAAGACGGCACTC
>CAWULM010000081.1:0-3063 GCA_963923635.1 uncultured Micrococcales bacterium
TGTCTAGGTCAGCCAAGGCGTGAACCACCTCTTCGCTGGTGCGCAAGATTGGGCCAGGTACCTCAGCTTCGTAATCGAGATAGAACCCACGCTCACTTCTATAGCGCTCGAGGTCGGGTGCGAAGAACAGCACCGGCTTTCCGGTGACCGTATAGTCAAACATCACCGAAGAATAATCAGTGATCAGCACGTCAGCTGCGATGCACAGATCGACGATATCCGGGTAGTCAGTAGCATCGATGGCCCCGCCAGCCACTTTCGAATCATGAGCGCCGAGCGTGTTGTGGTGACCGCGGAACATTAGGCGATAACCGTCGGGTAGCCGCAGCCCAGCATCGAGATAGTTGACCGCATTCCATTCACCGCCAGCAGTCACCTCGTAGTCGCGCCAGGTTGGAGCGTACATCACAAGCTTTTCGCCGTCGCTCACGCCGAGTTGAGAGCGTATGGCTTTGCGCTCTGCCGACGAGGTTTTTACTAGGCGATCGTTGCGCGGGTAACCGCTTAGCAATACTTTTCCGTGGTGATTGAATGCAGGTGGAAACACTTCCGCGAAGAACTGGTTAGGTGCAATCAGGTAATCCCACTGCCCTGCTTCGCGTTCCATGGTGGCTTGATAACCGACAGTGGCGACGACACCAGGGATGTCGCGACCGAGACGCTTCAACGGGGTGCCATGCCAGGTTTGCAAATACACCTGACCCGTTGCCTTTTTGAAGAAGTACGGAAAGTTTGCGTTGTTGACCAAGTACTTTGCCGTAGCCAACGCATGCAACCACTCAGCGCTTCCCCAAATAACCGAACGCGCGCCCTCGATTGTTTGCGAACGAGCTTTGACCGACCAAACAAACTCAAATTCAGGGTGCTTTGCCCGCAGCGTTTTGTAAATATCGAGTGGGCTGTCGGCGATTACATCACCTTGAAACGATTCGAAGAGCACGAGGTTGTGATTCACCGGAAGTTTGCCTGGCTTATAGCGCAGGCTTACCCCCAACAACTTCGCCCTACGGCGAAGTGCGCCAACCACACGACCGAACGATAGAGCCATTAGTTGACTCTTGATCTGTCGATGGTTTTTTTAGCACCGCGAATCAGTCCAAGCCAAAAACCGGCGCCCCATGAAATGTGAATCGTTGGCAGGGCGATCATCAATGCCACCCGAGCCTTCACACTCAAGCCTTTTGCAGTTACCGCCAGTGCAGCAACACCTGCTAAATATGCGGCGAACGGCATTACCCCTGGCAGCCAGCCGGCCGCCAAAACAATCAGCCCAATCAAGATTGCCAACACCAGGATCGGCGGCGCAAAGTAACGAATCGATGCACCCTTCAGATCGCGGCGAGTTAGTTCTCCGCGCCAAACGCCTGTCGACCAGAACTGCTTGACCAGCTTGTCGAACCGACCGCGCGGCCAATAGGTGGTGCGAAGTTCAGGAGTGAACCAAACCAATCCCCCGCTGGCCTTGATGCGCTGAGCTAGGTTCCAGTCTTCGCCACGAATGATGCTCTCGTCGTAGCCGTTCACGCGCTTGAGTGCATCACGTTTGAAGATGCCCATGTAGGCACTCTCAGCTTCACCGGCTTCACCACCCACGTGGTAGTTCGCGCCACCAACTCCAAAGCGGCTGGTGTATGCCCAAGCAACAGCCTTTTGAAAACTTGAACGACCACGAGCATCCATGATGCCACCGAGCTCGTCTGCGCCAACCTCAAGCAAAATCTCAACACCGCGTTGTAAATAGTTTTCGCCAAGTTCGCTGTGTGCGTCGACTCGAACAATAATTTCGTAGTCGGCGGCCGCAATCGACTTATTCATACCAACGGTGGTTCGCCCGTCAGGGTTGTCGATCAGACGAATACGTGGGTCCGATGCAGCCAGCGACGCGGCTATTTCATTTGTCTTGTCGCGGGACGGGCCAAGCGCTAAAAGAATTTCCAGCGTGCCGGGATAGTTCTGCGAGGTGATAGATCGAACTGCGAGTTCGAGGTGATGCTCTTCGTTCAGAACCGGAAGAATGACGCTGACCGAAGGATATGCTTCGAGCTTTGCCACGACTAGTCGTCGATTCGCTTAATGCCGGTGTACTCGTTGTAGGCAGCACAAACTTCGGCAGGGTCGCCATCCATGCGGAGTACGCCTTTTTCAAGCCAGATCACACGGTTGCAGGTGTCGAGAATCGACTGCATGCTGTGGCTCACCAAGAAAACTGTGCCGGCATTTTCGCGCATCTCACGCATGCGCTCTTCGCTGCGCTTTCTGAACTGCTGGTCACCGACTGAGAGCGCCTCATCGATGATGAGAATGTCGTGGTTGCGTGAAGCGGCAATGGCGAAACGAAGACGAGCTGACATACCGCTCGAGTAGGTGCGCATTGGCAGGTCGATAAATTCTTCTAGACCTGCGAATTCAACAATTGAAGGTGCCTTTTCGATGATTTCGTCTTTGGTGAAGCCCATGGCAAGACCACCGAGAATAACGTTTTTGTCGCCGGACAGCGCAGGAAGCAAAACTGCACCGACACCGAGCAAGACTGGGCGGGCGCTGGCGTAGATAGCGCCACTGTTTGGTTGCATCAAGCCGGCAACCGCGCGCAGCAGCGTTGATTTTCCTGAACCGTTGGTTCCGATGATGCCCACGGTTTCACCGCGGTAAACGGTGAACGAAACGTTCTTGACCGCGTGAACTTCACGAAGCTTCAGTTTCTTTGACTGCTTGGCGCTGCCAACTTGACGGCGAGTAGCTAACTTTCCGCTGGCGAACACGCGATAAATAATGTCAACGCCATCAACGACAACCACTGGTTCGCGGTTGTCCACTTTTGCTTTCGGCTTAGTCGCGGCCATAACGCTCCTCAGCCTTCCAGAAGTAGAACGTTCCGAAGATAGGTGTGATTACCGCCCAGACGGCGCACATCACCCATAGCTCAGTCATGTGCGCGGTGTAGCCGGGAATAGTTAGGTTGCGCGAAAGCTGGATGAAGTCGTAGAACGGGTTCATGCGAATGACGAACTGAACCTGCTCAGGAAAACTTGCCAGCGCAGCATCAAGCTTGAAGAAGACACC
>CAWULM010000082.1:0-3049 GCA_963923635.1 uncultured Micrococcales bacterium
GGCCTAACCGGTTTCATCGTGAACGCAGTCATAAAGCTCAAACCGGTGCGCTCAGGATTCGTTGACTCACAAACTCACTCGTTCACTTCACTCGAGGACTTCTGGCAAATAACCGATCAGAGCGAAGCCTTCGAATACACGGTGTCTTGGGTGCAGATAGAAAAGAAAAGAATTCGCGGATTGTTCAACCGCGCAAACGATCACAGCAGCGAACAACCGGAACCACTGCGAAGCCAGTCAAATCTGAGTGTTCCGTTCACTCCTCCAATTAGCCTGTTCAACAGACCGAGCATCAAACTCATGTCTGAGGCCTATTTCCGCATGGGACTGGGCAAGCAAGAAAGTGCGCTAACCCACTACCAACCTTTCTTCTACCCACTCGACCAAATCGCCAACTGGAATCGCGCGTACGGCCCCAAGGGGTTTTTCCAACATCAAGCAGTCATCCCTAAAGACAATGCGCACGAAGGACTCGCAGAACTAATTTCTGCGGTTCAAGCTTCTGACCAGCGCTCAATGGTTTCCGTGCTTAAAACCACCGGCAAGCGAACAGCCCCCGGTCTGCTCACCTACCCAATCGAAGGTGTGACGCTTGCCTTGGACTTTCCTAATCGCGGCGCCGCAACACTCGACCTGCTCAAGAAACTCGACGCCGTCACCGTCGCACACGGCGGTCGAGTGAACCCTTCCAAAGACGCAACCATGAGCGCAGAAACGTTCAAGGCATCGTTCGGAGAAAAACTTCTGAACGAGTTCAACGCTATGCGTGACCCAGGCCTTCAATCACAACAATCGATTCGACTATTAGGAAAATAATGAAACGCATCGTAATCACAGCAGCCACTTCAGCAATCGCCGAGGCAGCAGCGCACATTTGGGCAGAGCGCGAACCATCGGAATTCTTCCTCATCGCCCGCAACGCCGAAAAACTTGAGCGCATGGCGAACAACCTTAAACTTCGCAACCCAGGCACCCTGACGCACGAGATCATCATCGACTTCACCGACGCCAAGCAAATCTCAAAGACGGTAGACGAAATCGCTAACACTGGCGCCATCGACGTTGCCCTAATCGCTCAAGGAGTCTTGACCGTGCAGAAGCAAGCGCAAGAAAGTCTCGACGTGCTTGCTGAATCAATCGCAGTCAATGCGACCTCCCCTGCGATGTTCGCCGAGAAGTTTCTTGCCGTTCTTGAGCAGCAGAAGTTCGGCCAACTTGGCATCATCGGCTCAGTAGCAGCCGACCGCGGCCGCAAAGAGCTCTACACCTACGGCGCTTCAAAGTCATTCCTCGAAACCTTCGTCGAAGGCGCCGGTGGAAGGCTTGCTGGCACCAAGGCCAGCATCACCGTTTGGAAACCAGGCCCAACCGACACTCCAATGATGACTAGTTCAGAAGGCCCAAAGCCTCTTATTGCCAGCCCTCAAAAGGTAGCCGCACGCGGAGTGAAGGCGATGGATAAGGGCAAGCGCAAGGTTTACCTGCCGCGACGCTGGGGCTTGGTGATGTTCATCGCGAAACTAATTCCGAACGCGATCTACGATCGCCTCTCGGTCTAAGGCGACTTTGCATAGACCGCAATAAAGTCGCGGTCGCTTGGAATCCAGAATCGATTCGCATCGCGATAGATGTTTGGGTCAAGTCGCTTACCAGTTGGCGCATATGGCCCGTATAAGAAACCGTTTGCATAACCGGAATTCATGTCGAGTGGCATTGCCTTCACCGAACCGGCTCGCACCATCAAGTCGGCTAGCGACTGCGCACTCAAACAGTCACCGATGACAAACACGAATGTGCCATCGGCTCGAATGCCAATCGCCGATCGCCAAACCAGGTTCTTACCTGAGCCAACACCCTGCCAAGCCCAACCCCATTTGTACTGATTCTCGTCATGAACTTGGCTGACTCCACCGTCAACGTTCAACTGCAAATTTTGACGAGCCACCTGAAGGTCACCCTTGAGCTTGTCTCGACCCCACTGCACGATATCCATCGTGCCGTCGGTGTAGGTGACCAGTGTCGCCTTTCCAGCCACCATAGGTTTGATGACAGCGCCATTCAGAATGTAGCCGCCCTGACTATCAGCCAACAAGAATGCATCCGCTAACCCAGCAACATAGAACGGGCGAAGAGCGTCTGGCACCATTCCCGTGCCGTGATCGTAATTACCTTCCGGATATACCGTTCCAGGAAGCTGCTGAAAGGCCAACGCTTTAGAGTCGAGCCAAGTAACTGTCGCAAAGTAAGAAGTGTGCTCAGCATCTGGTCTGATTCGAGCAACGCGAATAACCGAGTGACCACCAACTGTGATCAAGGTTGGCTGAAACTCACCCTCACCTGGCACCACATCGGCAGCTGGTGAAACTAAAGCAGCCGGTACCTCGCTGAACGCAGTAGCAGCACCCCACTCATAAACATTCGCAATCGCAGGCGGCACAGAAGTCGGAGTCGCAGTCGGCTCAGCCGAACCATCGAAATTTGCCGAAGTAGTTGGAGTGCCACCAGACAGTGGAGCAGCCACATATTGGTAGTAGTAATCTTCGACAGTTGCCAGAACCACCCCGAGGCCAACGTCTCGCATGATTGAAGTAGCAGAAGAAACCAAGTCTTCATTTTCTCGATGCGCCCTATCGGCAGCGAACCCGACAAAAAGTGCGGCAACAATCGCCAGCACAGCAACCACTCGATCGAACAGTCGCACAAAACCGTTGACCGCCCACCAGAAGTCAAACCTCTTGCGATACTTCTTAGCCACCCCTACTCGAGCCGCCGCGACGAGCGCAAAGTGACTGTAGTTATAAATGCGTATTGCCCATGTCTTCGAAAGGCTCACTCGAAGCTTGCGGCGGAAAAATTTACGCAGCTGCCAACCCGTAACTTTTCGAATATCTAGCTCGGCTATTTCAGAATCAACCAGGGCAGAATCAAGAATCAAACGGAACTGCTCAACAATGTGAGGCTCTATTTCAGAGGTGTCGGCGACGTCAAGCCACCACCTTAGCCAATGGCCGGTGGTGCCCCAATGGTAATAATGTCGGCTCAAGCTGGC
>CAWULM010000083.1:0-3008 GCA_963923635.1 uncultured Micrococcales bacterium
GCGAGCACGGCAAGCCCAACAACTTTTTGTTTACTCATCTTGAAGTGAGCGTAGGCAAACAGCGCAGCTGTGGCGGCTAGTATACGCAGTAGCGAAGAGGTGCTGCCGACATCTTTACTGACGCCGTAAGCAACTTCAGCAACCACTGGCAACAGCATCGGCACATCAAACAACGCGATCGCGCCAACCTGAGAGCTTATCGAAACCTGCTTGCGCAAGAACAAAGCTCCGACCACGAGGCTCAGCGAAATTAGGACGATGTTGGTTTCGTAGACCACCGAAGTTAGGGCACCACCCTGAGTCAGTTGAGCCGCCAAAGACAATGCTGTACCGAAACCTGTTAGATAACCAACCATGACCCAAGCCATTTGCTTCTCAGCGACCGAACGCCAATAGGTGAAGCCTGTCAGCAAGAGAAGTGAAATAGTTACGCGTGCACCAGGTGCTTCACCAATTGAGAATATGTTCTCTACATAGCCGAGAGCTAACTCAATCGAAAGAGCTACCAAGACCGGAATGTCGAGGCGAAGAATCGGTTTCGCTTTTGCAGACAGTCCGCGGTGGAAGAACGCAGGTGCAACAAACGAAGCGCCAATCGCGATCGCTGCGAAGTCTTCCGGAATTGTCGTGTTCAAGAGGTTGAAGTTGAAGATTACAATCACAACCGTCGTAATCGAACCAATGTAGCTGAGCAAAGTCCAAACTGCCGCACTTGGCTCGTTCTGCTTCGACGAAATAACCAGAGCGCGAAGGGCGATCACCGTGAAGGTGGCGGTTGCGATCAGCTCGTCAGTGCTCCAGTTGGATTGGCTCAACGCAAGTACGTTCACAACAGTCAGCCCGACGGCTACCAAGCGCATTGCTAAGGCGTCAGAACCAGTTTTGCGTTCGGCCCAGGCGGCGTAGGCAAGAGCGATTACTGCCAGCTCGATGACCAGCGGTGTGCCAAGGCTGCCCTGGTAAGCAACGCGAGTCTGAAGAACTGAACCTAAGACCAGCAGACCGGTCGACAAGGCCGAAACCACGCCGAGATGAGTGCCGTTGGCGCGCTTCACCGCGATAGCGTGAACGAAGTTCAGAGCACCACCAGCGACAGCCGCGATGGCAAGGTTCACGACACCATTCGGAGTTGCGTTGAAGATTTGGTTTGCTGCACCGAGAAGCACCAGCACGTAACCAATCTGAGCGGTCGGTTGGTACTTGCCCAACAGTGCCATTAGGTAATTGATGAAGCCAAGGCTTACCAAAATAACTGAGGTCAGGCTGTTGTCGTTCGCAAGTGCTCCGTAGCCAAGCAAGCCGAGGGCGATTGCCTGATACACGCCTGAATACGACAGAAGCAGGCTGCGCAGCTCTCCGGCCCGACCTGAGACCGCGAGCCACAGAGTCGCTGCGCCGCTGATCATGAAGGTCAAGATCATCGGAAGCAACTGCTGCTGAGTGTAGACATAGGCGCTGGTGTCTGGCATGAGCATGATCGCATTCAGCCCCACACTCAACAGCAGCACAATGCCGTGCCAACCCTTTTCAGTCGCCGACTTGTGACGTTTGTCGATGATTGCAACCAACGGTGAGTAAGCAACTGCCAGCAAACCAACCACGAGGGTTGCGGCAGCGTAGCCGACCGAGGTGTAGCTGCCACTGAAGTTAGCGCCTTTAGCGAGTATTGCAAGACCGACAGCGTGAATAACCGACGCCGCCATTGCATGACCACGACTGTCGTTAACCACGTGCTTGTAAAGCAGCGACAGTGCGAACGAGATCAGGCCTGCGCCGAGCACCGTGTAGTTTTGCAGGTTCGGAATTGCCTGCCAGATTACCCATGATGCAAGCAGCGTGTAGTGAGCAGACGATATAGCTACTGGGTGTGCGCCAATGCGCTTCACCTTTTGTGCAAGGACAACCGCGACAAAACCGAAGGCCGCGGTTCCAACCGTGCTAACCCAGACGTTATTAGCCAGGGCCAGCAACGATTGGATCGTCAGCGCTACAGAGACGAAGCCGACCACATGTTGCATGCTGTTGATGCGTGCCTGCAATTCCTTGCTCGGTGAGAGTTCGCTAATCCAAAGTTCTTGAATAGCGCCTGCGCCAATCCACACCGCGGTGAAGACCGCAAGTGACAAAGGCTCGATGCGTGAGGTGATGCTCGTGGCAAGGCTGACCACCACGTAGCCAAGACCGGTGAGGGTTAGCAGGCTCGCAGCGGCCATGGTGAAGCGTTGCAGCGCGGCATTTTCGCGCTCAGCAAGATCTTTCTCGTAGGCTGCGTCGTTCTTGTCTTTTGGAAGTTCGAGCTTGAAAGTCTTAACCGCCTTGCTCATCAGCGCAAGAAGTACCGCAGCTGCCGTGGTTACTGCACCAACCCAGCCGTAGCCAAGGTTCGCGTTTTGCAAGACACCGAAGTTGAGAACAAGCACCGAGGCCACCAGTGAGGTGAGTGAAACTACCTTCCAAGCGAAGTTCGGCTTGAAGCGAGTCAGACCAAACGCAAGGGCGGAGGTCACGGCGAGATCAATCGACCACCACCAGGCAGGTGCCGAGTTCCAAGCCCACTGACCGTTAGCAACGAAAAGCACACCGATAAGAAGTACCGAGGCAATCTGCATGGCAGATGAGAACGACGCCATGAAGTTGGCAAGCATTACCGAAATCTTGCGACCCCAAATGGCTACGAAGCCGGTTACTGCAGCAACACCGGCGGTAATAGCTAAGAACTGCCAAGGGGCGAGATTGTTGAGGTTGCTTCCAACGAAGATGGTGCCGGCAACCATCACGAGGATGCTTGCACCAATGATCAGCCATTGCTGAGCTGACACGGCAACCTTGTTGCGGTGAACGACAGGTTTCGCTGGCTTCGGTGCGACGACAGGCTTAGTCGGTTGAGCAACTGTGGTAGTCGGAGTCGCGGTGCTTGCGGCAGTTCGTTGCGTCGAACCTGTTGGTGTCCAGCTTCCGTATAGAGATTCGGTCTGAGTGTTCATGCGAATCGCACGAAGCTTTGCCAA
>CAWULM010000084.1:0-2933 GCA_963923635.1 uncultured Micrococcales bacterium
ATCTGAGTGGAGACATCCTTGGTGCTTTTCGGAACTACACCCTCCACCGATTTGATGATGTCGCCAGCCTTGAATAATCCGACTGCTGGCATTTTAGCTTGAATCGCTTGCACGGCGATCAGGGCAGGAACCTCGTATCCGCTTCTGCGCAGAGCTACCGCGACGGCGTCTTGTTGCGAATCGGTCATCATGGTCTTGTCGAGCTCGGCTATCTGTTGGTCGGATGCGCCGGCTGGGTAAACCACTTCCATTGGAATCACTTTGGCATCAGGGCTCATCCAAGCTGCCATCACCTGCATCCAAGTGGGCTTGGCAGTAGGCGTGCCTTGGCTCGAAACTGTCAGTGCGTCAAGTTCGCCGTCGGTTGGGTACGTCTTCACTTCTTTGGTGCTAATGATCGGGGTGCCATTCAAATCGCCGAGAACATTGAAAACCGGACCTGGGGTTTCGATGACGTATGGCGCAGGCAACGAGAAGCCCAACAAAATTCCACCAAGGGCAACGCCGAGCAATACGTTACCGATAAACGTTCTGCGTGTTCGATCGCGCGCACTACGCTCTGGGCTGAAACTCACAAAACCACTCCTACATACAGCCTAAGCGAGCCCAAGGGCAATAACCTGAAGAGCAGGAAACTATGAGCGACTATAACGACGACGACGAGGTCCCCCAGGACTTTGCTCAATACCTGCGCGACTTCATCGAAAGCCAAGGTGGTCTAGACACCGAGGCTCTGGCCAAAGTCGCCGGCATTCCGAATGACCCCGAAACCATAAAAAAACTTCTCGGGCAAATGGCTTCAGCAATGACCAATGCCGAACCTCTGGCTGGCGCAGTCAATTGGGAGCTAGCCGAAAAGCAGGCTCGCAGCACAGCTCGAACTGGCGGCACTGCGATTTCAACCAAACAGCGCGACGAAATAGATAACGCACTTCGCATAGCAGCGCTTTGGCTTGATGATGCCACTGTCATACCAGCGGTGAATAGCGACCCCAAGCTACTTACACGCGAACTTTGGGTCGCCGATGCCCTTCCGCTTTTCAAACAAATGTCTACGCCAGTTGCGACGCGAATGGCCGAAGCATTGTCAAAGAACATGCAGGCTAACCTGCCAGAAAATATGGGGCAACTTAGCGATCAGATGGGTCGCTTCTTGCAGAACGCAGCTGCCGCCATGTTCGCCATGCAGCTTGGTGGTGCATTGGGAAAGTTGTCAGCCGAAGTGCTTAGCGGCGGTGACATTGGTCTGCCGATATTTTCTGAGCGCGCAGCTTTGATTCCACAAAACCTGGAGCAGTTCGCGTCTGACTTTCAGATCACCGGTGATCAGAGTTACATTTTCCTGTGCATTCGCGAACTTGCTTATGCGCGGCTGTTCAAAAACTCAAAGTGGTTACGCGACACCGTAGTTGCGCAGATAACCAAATACGCCAGCGAGATCGACATCGATGTTGAGCAACTGGCGCGCATGGCAGAAGAGAACAACCTCTCTGATCCAGAAGAAATGAAGAAGCTCATCGAGTCCGGAGCATTCATTGCCGAACGCACAGACGCGCAGCAAGTTGCGCTCACGGCTATTGAGAACCTGCTGGCTTTAGTAGACGGTTGGGTTGAGTACGTGACCGTTGAAGCGACGAAACTATTACCGGACTCACGCAGAATTGCCGAAGCAGTTCAACGCCGACGTCTCGATGGTGGCCCAGCTGAGAAGACTTTTGGCACGCTTGTTGGCTTGCAGCTTAGACCACGACGCATCCGAGATGCGGTCGCTCTTTGGCGCGCGGTCACCGAGCAGCTTGGCGTTCAGCGTCGCGATGCGATATGGACTCACCCTGACCTGCTTCCAACCGAAGACGAACTCAACGATCCGTCGAAACTTATCGCTCGACTAAACACCGACGGTGGCGATTGGGACGGCGCGTTGCGCGACCTGCTCGACAACTAGTTGTGCATAACCGCTGACACAGTTTTTGCATTTCTCGCAAACTGTTCGGCATGGTTATCAAGATCAATCCGTCACGTATTCCCATTTGGCGCAGTCCGACCACTCTGCAACTCGGATTAGGCAAAAACGCCTTAGTGCTTCAAGACTTGCAACCCTCCGATGAAAAGCTGGTGCAACTTCTCTACAAAGGCATCGCCGATGGATCGGTTGGAGCAGTCGCCAGCACTTTGGGCTCGAGTCAACAAGCAACGGGAGACCTCTTGAACCGCCTTTCGCCAGCGCTGCTTCGGGAGTCGGAGCAAGCGAGCAAGAATCAAGCGCTGCTCAGCCAAGAATTCGTTGCACAGGCTTTTTCAGAGATCATTCGAGCCAGCTTTAGAACCGATGTCGACGGCACGGCGGTTCTTCGAAACCGGGCGATGCATGCCATTGCCTTACAAACTGCAGACAAAGCTTCGCTGGTGCTCGCTTTGGCTCTAGCAACTGCCGGCATTGGTGCAATCGAATGTGCCGATGCGGAATTGGTTGGCATAGAAGATTTAGGCCAACTAGGTTATGAAGCTCGCGAATTGGGCCAGGTGCGAAGCGATGCAATGGCAAGAAAGCTAGAAACTGGAAATCAACCAGCTCGACTCGTGCGCTCGGTCAAGCGCAACTTCACACTCTCAGCTAAAGTCTTGATCGCAAATCACCTATTGATGCCAGATCAATACGCAGCTCTGATGAAAGGCTCTACTCCTCACATTGCAATCGAGTTCGGCGCAGAGCAAACTCGCATCAGCCCATTGATTCGACCCGGTTTTACTCCTTGCCTGAGTTGTCGGCATGCGGAGGAAATTGCTCGAGATAAAGACTGGCTAGCCATTGCAACGCAACTGCGTTTCAGGCACGAGCGACTTGATGATGTTCAAAGCACCCTGCTGGCTACGGGTATCGCTCTCGAAACGCTGCTGAGATTCGTGGACGATCCACGGGATTCGACCTTTGA
>CAWULM010000085.1:0-2919 GCA_963923635.1 uncultured Micrococcales bacterium
TCACTTCGCATCATCGATGCCGAGGGCAAGTTCGTCGAAGGCGCATTCACTGCAGGTGACGTATCGGCAGTTCCTGACCTCAGCGGTTTCGGTGTCGGCGGCTTCTGCGTTCCTAACGCTCAGCACGCTGTTCGCCAGGGCAAGCTGCTGGCCAAGAACATCGTCGCCACCCTGCGCGGCGAAGGTCTCAAAGACTACTTCCACAAGCCTCTAGGTGCCGTTGCCGGTCTCGGCATCGGTGTTGGTGTCTACCAATACAAGAAGCTTGCAGTGAAGGGTGTTCTCGCCTGGTTCATGCACCGCGGATACCACGGTCTCGCAATGCCTTCATGGGAGCGCAAGATTCGCGTGGTTGCAGGCTGGGTCTGGAACTTCTTCCTACGACGTGAAGTTGTTGGCATCTCAGCCACCAGCGCCCCACGATTACAGTTCGAAACTTTCGCCTCGAAGCCGAAAGCTTAGTTCAACTAATCTTGAGAAGGTCCAGAGGAAACTCTGGGCCTTTTCATTTGCCCCTTTAGCCCAATGGCAGAGGCAGGCGACTTAAAATCGCTACAGTGTGGGTTCGAGTCCCACAAGGGGCACCGTAATGTTGAGTTGAGGAGAAACATGCCAAAGTACCTGATCTCATTCAACGATGGTGACATGCAATTTGACCGCGAAGAGTTGCCGCAGGTCGCCGAAGATGCACACGCTGTGATGCGCGACGCAATTGCGCAGGGTGTCTGGGTGTTTGGTGGCGGTTTCGAAGGTTTTCAAACCAAGGTTGTGAATTCTCGCGGAGATGTCTCCGACGGCCCTCTGGCTCCGAGCGACGTCGTGCTAGGTGGTTTCACGGTTATTGATGTTGCTGATGACGATGCTGCACACGAGTGGGCAGCTCGAATTGCAAAAGCCTGTCGTTGCGATCAAGAGGTGCGTCGCTTCATGGATGACCCTGAGCAAGAGGAGCTCATGAGTTGATGGTTGAAAAACCAATCCTCATCTTTGACGGTGATTGCGGATTCTGCACTTCTGCTTCGAACTTCTGCAAGACCCATTCGGCAACCCCAATAGACATCATTCCATGGCAGTACGCGCGGCTTTCAGATTACGGATTGACTGAGAAGCAGGCTTCCTCGAAGGTTTACTTTGTCGATTCGACTGGTTCGTATGCCGGGCACGCTGCTTTTGCGCGATTGCTGCAGCTGCAGGCATCGAGGTTTTTGAAGTTTGTTGGTCACCTGATTGTGCTGTGGCCTTTTAGCATCGTTGCTCGGGTTGGGTATTGGCTGGTCGCCCGTTATCGCCACAAGTTGCCTGGCGGAACCCCAGCCTGCAAGCTTCCGCGCGAATGATGTTCGCCTGAGGCTTATGAGAATTTGCTGAGAACTTCTGGTGTGCTGGCTGGGGCTGGCTAGCATTTAAGTAGTGGCCACAAGCCCAGATAAAAGGAGAGTAAATGGACATCACCACCTGGATCGTCATTGGCGTAGTTGTTTTGATCGCACTTTGGTTGTGGTCTGCGTACAACGGACTAGTCAGCTTGAACGAGCGCGTTTCAGAGGCCTGGAGTGACATTACTATTCAGCTCAAGCGCCGTGCTGACTTGATTCCGAACATCATCGAAACCGTGAAGGGTTATGCCAAGCACGAGAAAGATGTTTTCGAGAGCGTGACCGCTGCTCGCGCAGCTTCGATTTCTGGTGAGGCTATGAAGAGCCCTAAAGCTGCTGCAAAGGCTGACGCTTCTTTCGCCGGTGCGATGAAGAGTCTGTTCGCAGTTGCCGAGGCTTACCCTCAGCTGCAGGCTAACCAAAACTTTCTTTCGCTTCAGAGCGAGCTAAGCGACACCGAAGACAAGATCATGGCTGCCCGTCGTTTCTATAACGCTGGTGCTCGTGACTTGAACACCAAGGTGAAGCAGTTTCCTCAGGTGCTGTTCGCTGGTTTGGGTTTCAAGCCACGTGAATACTTTGAGGTTGCCGATGCTGCAGCCATTCAAGACGCACCTCAGGTGAAGTTCTAGTCTTCGGGCATTAGTTATGTATTCAGCGATTGCTGCGAATAAACGCAACACCGTAATCATCGTCGGGCTTTTTGTCGCGCTGATTGGTGGCCTGGCGTACGCCTGGGGCTATTACAGCGGGCAGGGTTCTTCGGCTTTGATGATTATCGCGTTCGTTGCTCTTTATGCGCTGTTTCAGTATTACGTCTCTGCTTCGCTTGCGGTTGCTATGTCTGGTGCTGTCGAGATTCAGAAGAGCGACAACCCTCGCCTTTGGCGCACGGTTGAAAATCTAGCTATTGCTCAAGGCATGCCAATGCCTAAGGTTTACATCATTCCTGATGAGGCGCCGAATGCATTCGCTACCGGGCGTGACCCGAAGCATGCAGTTGTTGCGGCAACCTCAGGCTTGCTTTCGATCATGGATGACCAAGAACTCGAGGCCGTCATGGCTCACGAGATGGGTCACGTAAAAAACTATGACATTCGGGTTTCGACGATTGTATTTGGTTTGGTCAGTGCTCTCGGTATTCTGGCTGACTTTGCGATTCGCATGTCTTGGTTTGCTGGTCGCGGCCGCGACCGTGACTCTGAGCAACTCGGTCTGATTCTTGTCGTGATTGGAATTGTCGGAAGCATTTTGGCTTTCTTGGTTGGACCATTGGTGACCGCTGCCGTTTCTCGTCAGCGTGAATACCTGGCCGATGCCACCAGTGCAGAGATCACTCGCTACCCAGAAGGTTTGCAGCGTGCTCTAGCGAAGCTGGGGCAGTATGGAAAGCCGATGCGTCGTGCTTCGTCTTCAATGGCTCACATGTATATCGCAGACCCAATCAAGCCTGGTTTGGTTGAACGCATGTTCTCAACCCACCCGCCAATTCCAGACCGCATTGCGCGCCTGCAGAAGATTGGTTCGAGCTTCTAAAGAAGTT
>CAWULM010000086.1:0-2912 GCA_963923635.1 uncultured Micrococcales bacterium
CCGATCGCGCTGCTTTCGGCAATAAGCGAAGCCGTTGGCACCGGAGTGAACCTCGAAGTGCGCAAGAACCTGGTGGTTGGCAACTTCTCGATTGACCTGCTTAATCTCGATCTCGATTATGTTGAGCCGCAGGGTGATCTTCTCGAAGCGCTAACCGGTCATGATGGATTGGCGAATAACGCGGAAGTTTCGAGTTCGGTTCTCTTGGTCAGCGAAGCCGACTCGGTACAGCACCGTGTGGTTGAGCGCGCTGTCGCTGGTCACTCATTCGCTGTCGAAACACTGCCAGGCTGCGGTTACACCCAAACTTTGGCTAACACAGTCGCGGCACTTGCTCACGAGGGGCAAAGGGTGCTGGTGCTCGCACCGCGCCGACAAACCCTCAACGAACTTGCCGATCGATTTAGTCACATCGGTTTGGCTGGTTTGGGAGTGCGCACTTCAGGCACCTGGCTCGATGTCATTTCGGCTATTTCTCGACACGAAAAAGCGTCTCAGAGCAATCTCGACATTGCCAAGGTTCGCTACGAGGTGGCTAGCTCTGAGATTCAGCGCTACTTCGACCTTCTGGTTAAAGAAGATTCCAAGATTGGCATCACGCTGACCGAGGCCCTCGAGCAGCTGGCGAAACTTTCGCTGCTGCCACACCCGCCAACCACCGCGGCGCGAATTCCCTCAGGTGACCTAATCACCAATCAAGACCGCACTACCTCTCTTGAGTTGCTTCAAGAGGCTTTCGATCTAGGCGAGTTTGCACTCACACCTGACGAAACAGCATGGTTCTTAGCAAAGTTCTCGTCTGAAGAAGAGGCGGCGTCAGCTTCGGCCTTAGCTAAAAAGTTGCTCGGCGAGTTTGACTTGCTCAGCGAGCAGATCAAATCATTCGTCGAAAAGGTTGGATTCGCGGCTCCTACTTCGGTAGAAGACTGGGGCAACTACCTTCGACTGTTCTCGGGTGTGCGAGAAACTCTCGGTCGTTTCGTGCCTGAAGTGTTTGAGCGTCAACTTGGTGAACTCATTACGGCTACCGGCCCGCGTGTTGGAAAAGAGATGTCGGGCAGCACTCGACGCCGTCTGAAGAAGGTTGCGAAGGAATACCTTCGACCTGGCATGCATGTTGCAGACCTGCATGAAGCGTTGGTTGCTATCGAAGAGCAGTCCAAGCAGTGGAAGGCATTTGGATCTGATGCTTCTTCGCCTTCGGTGCCGGCAGGTATCAGCGAGGTGTGGGTCAGCTTCCAATCGTTCATGAGCGACTTGGCCACTTTGCAGCAACACGTAGATTCGCACGACGATGTCATTACTCTTGCTCGACGCTCGCCAGAGAAATTGCGCTGGAGTTTGGAGTCGATGGCCACCGACGACCGCGCACTTCAAAATCTTCAGGCGCGAAATGATGTGCGGACTCGACTTGAGGCAAGAGGGCTTACCCGCCTAGCTCGCAGTTTGGCTGAGCTCAAGGTTCGCCGCGAACACATTCATCAGGAGTTCGAACTTTCTTGGTGGCAGTCTGCACTCGAGTATCTAATCGCGCGCGATCACACCCTGATGACCTACACCCGCGATCAGATCGATCAGATCGAATCGAACTACAAAGATGCCGGCGCCGACGTGGTCGCAGCAGGTGCCACTCAGCTTGCCGCAGCTTTGTCGGCGAAGTGGCAGAGTGCCTTGACTTCACACCCGCTCGAGAGCGAAAGCTTGAAAGCCCTTTTAAAGACTAGAAGTGCATCGCTGAGCTCCATTACCGATGTTGCGCCGAGCATTGCGCCGCTGCTGTTGCAGGTGGTGCTCGCTTCGCCTTACGAGTTGGCTTCAAAGCTTCACCCGAACGACAAATTCGATGTGGTTATCATCGCCGATGCAGCAGGAACCACTCTCGCCGAAAACTATGCGGGCATTCGCCGAAGCGCTCAGGTGATTGCATTTGGCGACGAGGCCATTGCTGCACCAGACGGCTTCGAGATCGAATGCAACGAGAACGATCTGCCGCACGACTTCCGAAGTGAATCAATCTTTGCGAACGTGCGCAACGTATTTGGCTCAGAGACACTAAGAAAGTCTTGGCGACCAAACGGCCAAACCTTAGGTTCGGTAATCAACCGAGAGTTCTATCAAAACCGCATTCAGTTTTTGCCAACACCCGGGGAGTTCTTGGGTAGGACCAATCTCTCGATCGAGGTCTTGCGAAACGGTGTCGGGGTCAGCTCTTCGGCAACTTCGCTTGAGAGCCCAGACGCTGAAGTTCAACGGGTGATCGAGATGGTTTTGACGCACGCGCAAAACTCACCTGAGCAGTCGCTGCTTGTTGCGACAGCATCGAAGTTGCACGCCGAGCGCTTGAGCAGTGAGATCAGTGCGAAGCGTCGTAAGCACCCGGAACTAGAAGAATGGTTCAGCAAGCACGGTCGCGAAAAGTTTGAAATCACGAGATTGGCCACACTCTCGCATCGAATTGCCGACCGCATCATCTTCTCTATTGGTTTCGGAAGCGACGGCGCCGGTAAAGCTCCAGCGCTGCTCGGTGATTTGAGCGCATTTGAAGGTCGCCGCTACCTTGCCAACTTGCTGGTCAGCGCAAGAGCTCGCCTCGACATTGTTTCGTGCTTCTCGGCTGGTGACCTAACTTTCACTGACTCAACCGATGCCGGTCGACTGTTAGCAGAGGTGTTAGGTAGCAATGCCGCGAATGCGGGTGGCGAGGCGAACCCAGACCCACTGCTCGAAGACTTGGCGCTGCGTCTGCGTAAACTGGGTGCTCACGTTGTCGAGAACTTTGGTGACCAACTGCCTCTCGTGGTTTCATACGCAAACCAGGCAGCCACCGTCTACCCAGACTGGGCGTTGCAGGGCGATGACCTAAACGAAAAGATTCGTCTTCGCCCGGCGCTTCTAGAAGCGATGGGTTGGCA
>CAWULM010000087.1:0-2878 GCA_963923635.1 uncultured Micrococcales bacterium
TAGCGAGGGCCTCCCAGGGGACTCGAACCCCTAACCCCCGCATTACAAGTGCGGTGCGCTACCAATTGCGCCAGGGAGGCCTGCGGTGCGTTTGCACCACAATCACTCTTGCGAGTGAAGTTTTATTCCTTTACGGCGAACGCGGTGGTGACCCACTGCTCGAAGCGAGCTGGGCTGCCGAGATCACTGTTGGTGTTCCAGGTGTATTGCTGACCGTTCACCACAATGGTTGGGGTTCCGGTGATGTCGAGGTTGGTGCCTGGCACCTTCTTCGATAGAGCCTCGGTCGTGGTGTCTGCTATCCACTTGCCGAAACTCTTGTTATTTATACACGAGGAAATCTTGTCTTGATTCTTCGCTCCAACCTGTTTCACGAAATCGATCAGGGCCGCATTATCGGGGCCGGCTGTTCCTTCGCCTGGTTGGTTGGCATAGAGCAAGTTGGTGAAGTTCAAGAAGTCATCTTTGCTGTATTCGGCAACACACATTGCTGCGTTTGCTGCGCGAGATGAGTAGGCGTTCAAAGAGTTTCGGTCAAGGAACGAGATTGGGTGGTACTCGACTATCCACTGGCCGGCGTCAACCTTGTCTTTGATGAGTGAAGAGTTAGGCACATCGAAGGCCTGGCAGATTGGGCACTGGTAGTCGAGGTAGATCTTGACGACAGGCACGTTCTGAGTATTTGGGCTCTCGGTTGGGGTGAAGGTCTTGAGGCCGGTTCCTACGCGAACGCCGTTGTTGAAGATGGCGTTGGTTGGGGTGGCGGTGCCGTTGAGGTTGCTGTCGCTGTTTGAGATAAAAGCCCAGCCGACCAGTGCTCCAACACCGAGAATCAAGGCTGCGATGCCCGCAAAGATGGTGTAGCGGCGGCGTGCCTCGTTCTTTTGGTGAGACTCACGAATCTGCTTGGCCATGGCTCGGGCAGCTTCGCGCTGTTCTGAGCGGGTCTGGCGTGGTTCTTGAGTGGCCATTTAGTGTCCTTTGCTTTGTGTCACGGTTTGGTGACATTGCGACTTCTAAGTTTAGGTCAGAGACGGCCAATGCCATAATGGAAGCACAGCACCAGCCGGTGCTGCTCACAACGGATCGTCCGGCACGTACCTGCCGGTGAGGAGAAATTATGGCAACTGTGTCATTTAAGGACGCCACCCGCCTTTACCCAGGTGGCACCCGCCCAGCAGTAGACCGCATGAACCTAGAAATCGCCGACGGCGAATTCTTGGTTCTAGTTGGTCCTTCGGGCTGTGGAAAGTCAACCACTCTGCGCATGCTCGCAGGTCTAGAAGAAGTCAACGAAGGAAACATCTTCATTGGCGACCGCAACGTCACCGACGTTCCACCAAAAGACCGCGACATTGCAATGGTTTTCCAGAACTACGCTCTCTACCCACACATGACCGTGGCAGAGAACATGGGCTTCGCTCTAAAGATTGCTGGCGTTAGCAAGGAAGAGCGTGCAGAGCGCGTTCTCGAAGCTGCCAAGTTGCTCGACCTCGAAGACTACCTAGGCCGCAAGCCAAAGGCTCTTTCTGGTGGTCAGCGTCAGCGTGTTGCTATGGGACGTGCAATCGTTCGTAAGCCTCAGGTGTTCCTCATGGACGAGCCTCTATCAAACCTTGACGCGAAGCTTCGTGTTCAGACCCGTACCCAAATCGCATCGCTTCAGCGTCGTCTTGGCGTCACCACTGTTTACGTGACCCACGACCAGGTCGAAGCTATGACCATGGGTGACCGTGTTGCAGTTCTGAAGGACGGCGTTCTTCAGCAAGTTGACACTCCTCGCAACCTATACGAGAAGCCACAGAACGTTTTCGTTGCTGGCTTCATCGGTTCACCTGCAATGAACTTGCTGCAGCTTCCAATCGTTGATGGCGGCGTTCAGCTTGGCAACCTGGTTCTTCCAGTTGACAAGAAGGTTCTTGCTAAGACCAAGGCTGCAACTATCACCGTTGGCCTACGCCCAGAAGACCTAGAGATTGCATCGAAGGGTATCGAGGCTGAGATCGACGTTGTTGAAGAGCTAGGTGCAGACGCTTACCTCTACACCCACTCAGCAGTTAACTCGGTCGAAGCTGGCGGTGAAATCGTTGCTCGTGTTGACGCAACCAACCACCCGAAGCCTGGACAGACTGTCAAGCTTGCTCCTAAGGGCGGCGTCACTCACCTGTTTGACGTTGAAACTGGCGCACGCCTCAACTAAGTGAGTTCTGCTCTCGAAATTACGGCTGCCACGGTAGATCCGGCTCTGCTAGATCTACCGTGGCATTTGCCATTGGAGGAGTGGCCCGACGAGAACATCGTTGCGCTTCCAAAAGGTCTTTCTCGCCACATTGTGCGCTTCGCACACTTGAGCGGTCACGTTATCGCTATCAAAGAAACTCTTCCCGAGTTGGCTCGTCGCGAATACGACATGCTTCGCAACCTGGCCAAGCTCGATGTGCCATGCGTTGAGGCTTTCGCAATCATCAACAACCGCCTCGATGCCTCTGGCGAACCGCTGCCCGCTGTGCTCGTCACTCGCCACCTGAAGTTCTCGCTCCCCTACCGCGCCATGTGGTCGCAGGGGTTGCGTGCCGAAACCGCTACTCGATTGGTTGATGCCTTGGCGCTGCTGCTAGTGCGACTGCACATTGCCGGATTCTTCTGGGGTGACGTGTCGCTCAGCAACACACTCTTCCGCCGCGATGCCGGCGCATTCGCCGCCTACCTGGTCGACGCTGAAACCGGTCATCTCTATGACTCTGGTCTTTCGAATGGTCAGCGCGAAAACGATCTTGAAATCGCACGAGTAAACATTGCCGGTGAACTGATGGACCTCATCGCAAGCGGTAACGCTGCGCCTGGCGTCGATGCTGCGGCAACCTCTGAGCGCATCATG
>CAWULM010000088.1:0-2851 GCA_963923635.1 uncultured Micrococcales bacterium
TGCCAGTAGACCTCGACAGCGAGAAGAAGCTCGATGCAGAAATTCTTTCGTGGCTTGCATTCGCAAAGCAGAAGCTTGAAGAACTTCGCGTTCTTGCCGGTGCACTGAACAACGGTCGTGACTCGGTTGCTGCTGCTCTGTCTGCAAACGCTGCAGCAATCGCTTCGCGCAAGTCTTCAACCCGCGTTCACAACCCAGCGGTTCAGGCTGAACTAGCCAAGGTTGACGCAAGTTGGGGAGAGCGCAAGAGCCCTTATGCTGCTCGTCAGGCAAAGCAGGCTCCACTGCTGAACCTTCCAGCTTTCCCTACCACCACCATTGGTTCGTTCCCTCAGACCACCGAGATTCGCTCGGCTCGCAGCAAGTTCAAGAAGGGCGAGCTGAACGAAGCTGGCTACCTCGAAGCAATGCGCGCAGAAATCGCTAACGCTGTGAAGGAGCAAGAGGCGCTTGGTCTCGACGTCTTGGTTCACGGTGAAGCAGAGCGCAACGACATGGTTGAGTACTTCGGTGAGCAGCTAGACGGTTACGCGTTCAGCTCTTACGGTTGGGTTCAGTCGTACGGTTCACGTTGCGTGAAGCCACCAATTCTGTTCGGTGACATCAGCCGTCCGAAGGCTATGACCGTCGAGTGGATCAAGTATGCACAGTCGCTAACCTCGAAGATTATGAAGGGCATGCTCACCGGTCCGGTGACTATTCTCAACTGGTCGTTCGTTCGCGATGACCAGCCACGTTCGGCTTCCTGTGCTCAACTTGCGCTCGCAATTCGTCACGAGGTGCAAGATCTCGAGGCCGCCGGCATCCAAGTAATTCAGATCGATGAAGCTGCGCTTCGCGAAGGTCTGCCTCTGCGCAAGTCACAGTGGAAGGAATACCTCGACTGGGCTGTTGGCTCGTTCAAGATTGCTGCGAACGGTGTTGCTGACGAAACTCAGATTCACACTCACATGTGCTACTCAGAGTTCAACGACATCATCGAGTCGATTGCTGACATGGACACCGACGTAATCACCATCGAAACTTCACGAAGCGACATGGAGCTTCTCGAGGCATTCGAAAACTTCGAGTATCCAAACGAGATCGGCCCTGGTGTTTATGACATTCACTCGCCGAACATTCCTTCGCAGGAGCACATCGAAAACTTGATGAAGAAGGCTGCTGCTCGCGTGCCTGCAGAGCGCCTCTGGGTGAACCCGGACTGTGGTCTGAAGACTCGTCAGTGGAACGAAGTTATTCCTGCACTTACCAACATGGTTGCCGCTGCGAAGACCCTTCGCGCACAACTTGGCTAAGCGGTAGAATTAGCGAGGACTCCCCGTGCGGCGTCACCTCGGCCAACTCCCCCAGGATCGAAAGATAGCAAGGGTAACTGGGCTCTGGCGGGTGTGCGGGGAGTCTTTTCATTCTCGTTTGGTATTCATCGAGGATGCCTCGCGCCGCAGTTCACAGGCGGCTAAAAAGGTCGCAAGGGAAGGCTAGGCTCTAACTGTGGTTACTGCTCTTTATCGTCGCTATCGCCCTGAAACCTTCGCCGAACTCATCGGTCAGGCTCAGGTCACTGCGCCTCTCATGACGGCACTCAATGCCGACCGCGTCAACCACGCTTACCTCTTTTCTGGCCCACGCGGTTGCGGCAAAACCACCTCGGCTCGCATTCTTGCTCGCTGCCTAAACTGTGCTGAAGGCCCAACCGACACTCCTTGCGGAAAGTGCCCATCATGCATCGAACTTTCACGCGATGGTGGCGGGTCGCTCGACGTTGTTGAAATTGACGCAGCCAGCCACAACGGTGTTGACGATGCTCGTGAACTTCGTGAGCGTGCGGTGTTTGCTCCGGTTCGCGATCGCTTCAAGATTTTCATTCTCGACGAAGCTCACATGATTACCGCGGCTGGTTTTAACGCGCTGCTAAAAATCGTTGAAGAGCCGCCTGCCCACGTGAAGTTCATCTTCGCAACTACCGAGCCTGAAAAGGTGATTGCGACAATTCGTTCGCGCACCCACCACTATCCATTCCGTCTGGTTCCGCCGGCTCAAATGCTCGACTACCTCGAGCAACTTTGCGCGAGCGAAAAGGTTGACGTTGCACCTGGAGTTCTTCCGCTCGTGGTTCGCTCTGGCGGCGGTTCGGTTCGCGACTCGCTTTCACTTCTAGACCAGCTCATCGCAGGCTCTGAGGGTGGCAAGGTCGAATACGATCGCGCAGTTGCTCTTCTTGGTTACACACCAGACGGTCTGCTCGACGAAATGATCGAAGCACTCTCGATTAAAGATTCGGCTGCTGCATTCAAAGCAGTCGACTCCGTGATTCAAAGCGGTCAAGACCCAAGACAGTTTGTTGAAGATGTGCTCGAGCGTTTGCGCGACTTGATGCTCGTTGGTTCGGTCGGCAAAGACGCAAAGACCGTTCTTCGTGGAGTGAGCGATGAACAACTCGAAAAAATGCGCATGCAGTCGGTGCACTTCGGTGCAGCCGAACTAACTCACTCGGCGAACGTGGTCAACCTAGCGCTCAACAGCATGAGCGGTGCCACCAGCCCGAAGCTTCACCTCGAACTCATGATCGGTCGCGTGCTGGTTCCTGCCGCCGATGCAAGCGAAGTCGGTTCGCTCTCTCGCATCGAGCGACTAGAGCGTCGCATCGGTATCGGTGGGGCAGAGGCGGCTCCTGCTACTTCGGCACCTGTCGCCGCAGCTCCAGCACCAGCGGCTCCGGCCACCAAACCGGCTGCTACTCCAGAGCAGAAGCCTGCACCGTTAGCCGAAAAACCTGCGCCTGCTGCTGCGACACCTGCGGCTAAGCCTGCGCTTGGCCAGCTAACCACCGCTCAGGTTAAAGACTCGTGGA
>CAWULM010000089.1:0-2833 GCA_963923635.1 uncultured Micrococcales bacterium
GAGCTTAAGCAATGCCAGTCAAGTTCGTTTCGCACGCGGTTAGCAATATTGGCCGCGTACGTTCGAGCAACCAAGACGGTGGTTACACCGGTTACCAATTGCACTTCGTTGCTGATGGCATGGGTGGTCACGCGGGTGGTGACATTGCCAGCGCGATGGTGTCGCAGCACATTGCGCAGATCGATGCAATCTATGCAACACCTGAAGACGCTGGCGCAATGCTGCTCGGTCGCATTCTTGAAGCAAACGAAAAGCTTGGTGCAACGGTAGAGCAGCATCCAGAGCTTGCCGGAATGGGAACCACTTTTTCCGGACTGGTTTTCACCGGCGAAAAGGTGGTCATCGGTCACATCGGTGACTCACGCATTTATCTTGCGCGTGATGGAAAAGTTCGTCAGGTTACCAAAGACCACACCTTCGTGCAGCGACTGGTTGATCGCGGAGACATCACGCCAGCCGAAGCACTCACCCACCCGCGACGCAACGTTTTGATGCGCGTGCTTGGTGACACAGTTGAGCCACCGAATGTCGACAGCTGGGTCGAAGACGCACTACCAGGCGATCGCTGGTTGATGTGCTCCGACGGTTTGTGCGGCTACGTCAGCGACGAAGTGATTGAACGCAACATGCTGGCCAAGTCACCAGGACATGAAGTTGCCGATGACCTGATCGGTGAAACTCTCGAAGCCGGCGCTCCAGACAACGTGACGATTGTGATCGTCGATGTTCTCAACTCAAACGCTTCAACCGACTTCGCCCCTCAACCTGCCTACGTCGGTTCAGCTGCCAACGATGTTGTCATCGAGAACCGCAAGGGTCGGCGCGTGCCTACCCTGCTCAACCCGCGCGCACTTGCCGAGATGTTCTCAAAGCCAGAAGAGACCAGCTCGTTCCAACCGGAGTCTGAGGAATTCTTGGCGAAGGTTTTGGCCGAAACCAATAAGCGCATTATGCGCAGATGGTTGCGCCAGTTGCTTACCTATCTATTGGTTGCTGCGATTGCAGCCGGTGCACTTTGGGCTGGCTATGCATATACGCAAACTCGCTACTACGTAGGCGAGTACAACGGAAAGATTGCCATTTATAAGGGCATCAAAGAGAGCCTCGGCGGTTTCTCTTTCTCGAGCGTTTACCAAGACACCCACATCGATGTGCGCAACATGACCAGCTACGACCAAACGCTGATCGCCAATACGCTTTACGCGACCTCGCTTGCAGATGCACAGCGCATTGTTCGAAAACTCATCGAGGATGCCCCGAAGAATGAGTAGCGCAACAACCCGAAGCACTGCGGCGATGCCTCGCATTCGCCGAGTGGTGCCACGCTCGCGCAACATTGAAGCGGCGCTGCTGCTGTTCGTGCTCGGCCTTAACGCCTTCGAGCTGGCACAGATTCAGTTGAGCACGCTGCAGATTCTTCGCAGCGACTTCTGGGTTTACTGGCTTCCTCTGGCTGTGGCCGCACTTGCACTTCACGTGGTTTTGCGCCTGCGCGCAAGCGAAGCCGACTCGATGCTGCTTCCGGTTGGTGTTTTTCTAAACGGGTTGGGTTTGGCCGAGATTTATCGTCTCGACATTGCCAAGGTTGCAGCCCACTCAACCAACCTGTTCGCGCAGAAACAAGTGGTTTGGTCGGTAGTGGCAATCGTTGCAGCCGGACTAGTGGTTTGGTTCGTGAAGAGTCACCTTGCACTTCGTCGTTACGTTTTCACCGCCATGGTTGTTGGTATCGCGCTTTTGATTTCACCAATGCTTCCGTTCATCGGTCGCAACATCAACGGTGCACAACTTTGGATCGGAATCGGCAACTTCACCTTTCAACCTGGTGAACTTGCCAAGATTGCGCTCGTCGTTTTCTTTGCAGGTTATCTGGTGACTCGTCGCGATTCACTCGCGGTGGTTGGTCGCAAGTTCTTGTTCTTGCAACTTCCACGCGCACGCGAACT
This sequence comes from uncultured Micrococcales bacterium, assembly GCA_963923635.1. Lineage (GTDB taxonomy): Bacteria > Actinomycetota > Actinomycetes > Actinomycetales > Microbacteriaceae > Rhodoluna. Next base: position 1,947 of record CAWULM010000089.1, read on the forward strand.
CGGCCCAATTCTGATGATCTGGGTTGCCAGCCTCGGTGTTCTTGTTTTGCAACGCGACCTCGGCACCTCGCTGCTTTACTTCGGTCTGTTTCTGGTAATGATCTACGTAGCAACGGGTCGCGCGATGTATGTCCTGATTGGAATGACCATGTTCATCGGTGGCGCATTGGTGGCAAGCCGCGTTATGGATTACGTCGGTCACCGCTTCTCGGCTTGGCTAGATGCATTCAACGACGTGCAGTACAACGCCGTCGGTGGTTCTTACCAAATCGTTCAAGGCATCTTCGGACTTGCACACGGCGGCATTTTTGGAACTGGTCTCGGCGGCGGGCTTCCACAGCTGGTTCCACTTGCAGAAAGTGACTTCATCATCACGTCGCTGGGCGAAGAGCTCGGCATGATTGGCCTGTTCGCAATTCTTGCTTGCTACCTACTTCTTGTTTATCGCGGTTTCAGAATTGGATTCAATCACCAAGACGATTTCAGCAAACTTCTCGCTGTTGGTTTCTCTTTCGTAATCGCGCTTCAGTGTTTCATCGTTATCGGTGGCGTGACCAGAGTTGTTCCACTAACCGGACTGACCACTCCACTACTTGCAGCCGGTGGTTCGTCGCTGCTTGCCAACTGGATTATCATCGGACTTCTTCTTCGTTTGAGCGACTCGGCAGTAAGTCGAGGTGAAGCATGAATCGCGAACTAAAACGCGTTGCGATTGTGATCGGCGCGATGTTCCTGAGCCTGTTCGTTTCGAGCACGCTGATTCAAGGAGTGAACGCAGACTCGCTTAGCCAAGATCAACGCAATGTGCGCACCGTGTACGACTCGTACTCGGTGCAACGTGGTGCCATTCTGGTTGACGGCAAGCCGATTGCACAGTCGGTTCCGAG
>CAWULM010000090.1:0-2826 GCA_963923635.1 uncultured Micrococcales bacterium
TCGCAGCACCGTTCGAAGGTGGCGCAAAGTTCGTTCCAGTTCTAACTCGCAAGGGTGGTGTGGGTAAAACCACAGTTACGACTCTGCTTGGAATGGCGCTTGCCCTCTCGCGCGAAGACCGTGTGATTGCAATCGATGCAAACCCAGACCGTGGAACCTTGGCCGAGCGTGTTAGCAAGTCGACTCGCTTCACAGTTCGCGATGTGGTTAACCGTGCTGCCGCGATCGACGGTTTCACCGATTTCTCAACCATGGTTTCTCGAGATGCAACTCGCCTTGATGTGCTTGCTTCCGACAGCGACCCAATGCTTTCTGAAGCCTTTGATGAAGGCGACTACAACGTTGTTGCCGACATGGCAGCGCGCTACTACTCGGTAGTTCTAACCGACTGCGGTACCGGTATCGTTCACTCGGTCATGCGCCCAACGCTTCAGCGCGCAAGCGGCTTGGTTGTTGTTTCGGGTGGTTCGGTAGATGAGGCTCGTCTAGCCTCTGAGACGCTGACCTGGCTCGAAGCTAACGGCTACGGCGATTTGGTTCGCAACTCGATCGTTGCACTTAACACCGCCACTCAAGCCACTCAACTCGTGAAGCTTGATGAGATTGAGCAGCACTTCCGCACTCGCGTTCGCCACGTAGTTCGCATCCCGTACGACAAGGCACTTGCCGCTGGTTCGGTAGTTCGATTTGCAGACCTCGACAACGGAACCAAGCTTGCCGCGCGTGAATTGGCTGCACTTTTGGTCGACAGCCTAAACAACCCAATCTAAGTTTTGGCCGTTCGAGAAATTCGACTATACGGTGACCCCGTGCTCACCGAGTCCTGCTCAACCATCATTGACCTGAGCAAAGCTAAGCCATTGATTGACGACCTTATTGAAACCACCAAGCTGCCTGGTCGCGCCGGTGTTGCTGCTAACCAAATTGGTATCGGGTTACGAGCGTTCAGTTGGAACGTAAATGGGGAAGTTGGTTACCTAATTAATCCCGAAATCGTTGAACTCATTGGTGAACCTCAAAAAATAGATGAGGGCTGTCTTTCTGTGCCAGGTCTCTGGTTTGCCACACCTCGTTATCCTGAAGCGGTGGCCAGGGGTGTGAACCTAGCAGGCGAAGAGGTTATTGTTCGCGGCACTGGGCTACTAGCCCAGGCGCTGCAACACGAGTGCGATCACTTGGATGGAAAGCTGTATCTAGATCGACTCGAAATAGATGAGCGACGTGCAGCCATGAAGCAACTGCGGGAAAGCGATTGGTTCGCTTAGTCGGCCTTGCTATAGAGCGCTTCGATTTCTTTCGCAAAATCTGTTGCCACCTGCGCGCGTTTGATCTTCATTGAAGGAGTTACATGTCCGGTGGCTTCGCTTAGCTCAAGGTCTAAGACGTGAAACTTTCTAATAGATTCTGCTTGAGAAAACCCGCGGTTAACTTCGTCGATTGCACGCTGGAGTTCGTTCAGAACGATTGGTGACTTAGCTGCTTGCTTCAAGCTCATCTTGGCATCGCCACCATTGTTTGCCAGCCAGATAGGAAGCATCTCTTGATCAAGTGAAATCAAAGCAGAAATGAATGGCCGATTGTCACCAATGACAACCACTTGCGAAATCAGCGGGTTGGCGCGAAGTGGATCTTCTATTGGTGCCGGTGCAACGTTCTTACCGCCAGCGGTGATCAGAAGTTCTTTCTTGCGTCCGGTGATTTTCAAGAAGCCGTCATCATCAAGCTCGCCGATGTCACCAGAGTGCAGCCAACCGTCGACGACAGTCTCTGCGGTTGCCTTCGGGTTGTTCCAGTACCCGCGTTGAATGTTGAAACCGCGCATAAGAATTTCGCCATCGTCAGCGATTGCGACACCGGTACCTGGCAGTGGTTGCCCAACTTTTCCGATTTTTGCGCGACCGACTCGACCGATAGTTGCCGGGGCAGTAGTTTCGGTCATGCCGTAGCCCTCAAGCACGGTGATTCCGATTGCCTTGAAGAAGTGGCCTAGGCGTTCGCCTAGAGGTCCGCCACCCGACACTGCGTATTGCACACGACCGCCCATGGCCTCGCGCAGCTTTGAGTAAACAAGCACATCGAAGATTTTGTGCATAATCGAAAGTTTGATTGGAACGTGACCCGCTTCATGCGCAATCGACCAAGCAACAGCCGTGTTTGCAGCCTTGCGGAAGATGGCACCTTTGCCGCCGGCTTCGGCCTTTTGCTCTGCGCTGTTGTAAACCTTCTCGAACACACGCGGCACGGCCAACAGCCAGTTTGGTTTGAAGCTCACCATGGCGGTAGCAACAGTCTTGGCATCTGGCTGGTGACCAACCTTTACACCAGCATGAACTGCGATTACTTCGATAAATCTGGCAAACACGTGGGCCAGCGGCAGGAAGAGAAGTGTGGTCGATCCTTCAGCTAGAACTTCCGGAATTTCGATTGCTGCGTTACGTGAAAGCTCAACGAAACCCTCGTGAGTGAGTTCGCAACCTTTTGGTCGGCCTGTGGTACCCGACGTGTAAATCAAAGCGGCGAGATCTTTAAGTCCCGCTTGGTGGCGGCGAGTTTCCAGTTGTTCGTCGGTAACCTTTCCGCCTAGTTGAACCAACGCTTTGATGTCGCCACGGTCCATGCGCCAGACGTGCTTCACCGAAGGAGTGTTGTTCTGAATCTCTTCGTATTTGGCCTCTTGCGTTGCCGATTCAAACCAAACACCCACGGCACCCGAGTCGCTGAGAATCCATTCGATCTGTGCTGGAGCGCTGGTTTCATAAATCGAGACACCTACGCCACCGGCATACCAGATGGCGAAGTCAATCAGGCTCCACTCAAAACAGGTGT
>CAWULM010000091.1:0-2783 GCA_963923635.1 uncultured Micrococcales bacterium
CTGCCGGGGCAGTGGTCACCGAACCATTCGGCATTCCGATGACCGCACACTTTCTCGGTGGTTGTGTGATTGGTGCCGATGCAACCGCAGGCGTTGTCGACGGCTACCTGCGTGCTTTCGGTCAGCCTGGCCTGCACATCTTCGACGGATCAACGCTGTCGGCCAACCCTGGGGTGAACCCGTCGTTGAGCATCACCGCCCAGGCAGAGTGGGCTTGCGCCAACTGGCCAAACCGCGGTGAGCAAGACCGCAGACCAGCGCTAGGGGCTAAGTTTGAGCTGGTTGAACCAGTGGAGCCGAAGTCTCCGATTGTGCCTCGAACCGCCTCAGGCGCCCTAAAACTGCCGATTCGCCCTAAGCGATAGCGCGCAGCATCCACGTGGAATAAACTTAGTCAAGTAGGGCTTTACTTTATTGCCCTAACTTTGGAGAAAAATGCCAGCAGTATTTGCCGACCCGCTAACCCTTCCGCGGCTTGGTCTGGCCACGGGTGCTCCGCGCCTGGTCAAAAATGTCACCTACGGTCCGCACGCCTATGAGGGTGAAGGCTTCCCAGTTGTGCGCGCCTTCGCCGGTGTGCCGTGGCACGAGCTTGACCCATTCATACACATGGATCAAATGGGCGAAGTCGAATACGCGCCGCTTGAGCCGCGCGGAACTGCTTGGCACCCGCACCGCGGGTTCGAAACCTTCACCTACATGCTCGAAGGCACGTTCCAACACCAAGACAGTCACGGTGGTGGTGGAGTAATTGCCGACGGTGCGACCCAATACATGACCGCTGGTCGAGGTGTGCTGCACATCGAAACCCCACCCGAAGCGCTGGTTATGTCGGGAGGACTATTCCACGGCATTCAGCTTTGGATCAACCTGCCGAGTTTTGCAAAAATGTCTGAGCCAAAATACCAAAGCTTGGATGGCGGGCAAGTGCAGTTGCTATCGAGTCAAGATGGCGCCTCGTTGATTCGAGTCATCGCCGGAGAAATTGACGGGCACGTGGGACCTGGCACAAGCTTCACACCCATTACAGTTGCGCACGTAACCGTTGCACCTGGTGCAAGCGTTTCGATTCCTTGGAACCGCGAGTTCAACGCACTCGCCTACGTGTTGAGCGGTGATGGACGTGTTGGCGAAGACTCTGCATTCTCGCAGTCGGTAAAGATTTCTTCTGGTGGACTCGCGGTTCACGGCGAAGGAGATCGCATAGTACTCACCGCCGATGAAAAGCAAGAGTCGCGTCACCCCGCACTCGATGTGCTACTGCTCGGTGGTCAACCAATTCGCGAACCTGTTGTTGCTTACGGCCCGTTCGTTATGAACACCAAAGCACAAATCATCGAAGCAATGGAAGATTATCAGTACGGTCGCTTCGGTCAGATTCCAGAAGACGCACTGCAACCATTCCACGGCTAGATTTAGAACATGCTGGTAGTCGAACCGCGCGTAGTGAAGCTAAGCACTCGCACCGAGATTGATGTTCGACGCAGCCTGCCTCATGCGCGCCTTCGCAGAATTGGTGCCTGGGTTTTTCTAGATCACTTTGGGCCAACCACGCAGGTCGATGGCATGAAGGTTGCCGCTCACCCGCACACAGGCCTGCAAACCGTAACCTGGCCGTTCTCGGGTGTCGTCGATCATAGAGACTCGATTGGCAGCAAACAACTTCTTGAACCAGGTCAGCTAAACCTGATGACTGCGGGGCGCGGCATTGCTCACAGCGAGGTTTCAATTGCTGGCAGCGAAAAACTGCATGCGGCTCAACTTTGGCTGGCGCTTCCTAGTGCGGTGCGCGAGATTGAACCTTTCTTCGAGCACCACGGTGAGCTTCCGAAATATAGCTTCGATGGCGCTGCCATAACCCTCTTCATCGGTGAACTAAACGGGCACCGTTCACCTGCCAAAGTTTTCTCACCGTTGGTCGGTGCGCAACTGGACTTCGCTGACGCAGCTGAGTTGCAGTTTCCAGTGAACCCAAGCTGGGAGCATGGCGTGCTTGTCGTCGATGGCGCGGTAAGCATCGAAGACACCGAACTCAAGGTGAACGATTTGGCTTACCTGCCGGTCGGGGCATCCACGTTGCAGATAACCGCAGAACCAGGGTCGCGAGTCTTGCTCATTGGCGGTGAGCCATTGAACGAGCAGGTCTTCATTTGGTGGAACTTCATCGGTCGCAGCCACGAAGAAATCGTGCAGATGCGTGAGGCCTGGAACAATCGCAGCGCGCAATTTGGTGAAGTGGTCGATGATCTTGGCGGTTGGATTCCGGCGCCAGACCTGCCTAATGTGCGACTAAAGGCTCGCTAGCGCCAGCTCGGCACGAACTGCAGAACCAACATCCACAAGCCCCACGGTGCAAGTAGCACAGCGGCAACTCGCCATGCCAACGCAGTCGAAGGTTTCTTCGCTTTAACCGAATATTCAAACCAGGCCAGCAGCGCCACGATGATTGCGATGGCGCCGAACGTGAAATAGCCGAACAAGAAAATCGAAACCAGGGCGATTGGTGTTAGTAGCGGCAAGATCAGGTTTAGGAATCTAAACTTACGAAAGTTCTGCACCCAACCTTGACGAGCTTCCCAGTCGGTTGAATCTTTAGCCACGAGAGCGAATCCAAACAGTGGTGTCTGCCGGAAGTGCACCATTGACCAGTGGCTCGCTAGAGAGAAGAACCTCTCCAGCAGGAAGTTTGAATGGTTTAGTCCCAAAGTTGGTGAACGAGTGCCAGCCACCTGGTCGCACGACGTGCAGAACATCTTGGCGCAACAGGTGGTTCTTAATGCTCC
>CAWULM010000092.1:0-2771 GCA_963923635.1 uncultured Micrococcales bacterium
GCAATGTCGCTTCGACGTGCCCAAATAGTGACATCGTTGCCGCTGTCGGCAAGAACCTTTGCGAAGGTAGTTCCCCAGCTACCGGCACCCATCATCGCAACTTTAGCCACTAGTTTTCACCGACCTGCTTCTTCGGGGCTTTCTTGAAGTTTCCAAACTCACTAAGTCCGTGATCACGTGGGTCGAAGAGTTCGTCAGGAGCTTTAGCGCCGCGAAGTTCTTCCACCAATGCAGTGATTTCTTTCATCGCCTGCTTCGTGATTTCGGTGTAATCGCTGTTGCTCAGTTGCTTGCCGTAATAAGCAGACAGATCCATCGGCTTGCCAATGATCATGCGCACCTTGTGCCAAGGCTTTGGGCGAAGTTTTTTTGAGTAGGTAGGAAGAACCACTTCGGTTCCCCACTGCCCCATCGGAATGAATGGAACCTTGTTGTCGATGGCCAGGCGAATAGCGCCCACTTTTCCTCGCATCGGCCAGCCATCTGGTTCGCGAGTCAGTGTGCCCTCAGGGAAAATCGCAATTACTCGACCAGACTGCAGCATCAGGTTCGCTGCATCCATCGGTTCGCGGTTGCTTCGCCCACCGCGGTAAACGGGTACCTGCTCGACCGCTCGTAGCACTGCACCCACGACCGGGGTCTTGAAAAGATTTCCCTTGGCCAAAAAGTGAGGTAGGCGGTGAATGCGGTAGTAAACCGCATAGGCAACTGCCAAAGCGTCGAGGTAAGTAACGTGGTTGGCACCGATTACGTAAGCCCCAGTCTTGGGTATGTTCTCAATGCCTTCGACCTTTAGCCCATACATCAAACGAACGATTGGTCGCAGAAAGCCAGCGACGAGTTTTACTCGCCAGTTGAGTTCCTTCTCGTGAACGACAGGCATTCGCAAGAAGTCTCCAGTTTTTTTATTCCCCATAGTTACTCAGAATAGGTGAATTCTGCTCCGAGGCTTTCAAGCTTTTGCAAGAAATGCTCGTAACCACGTGAAATCAACTGCACGTTGGTCACATTCGACACACCTTCTGCCGCTAGGGCCGCAACCATGTGGCTGAATCCACCGCGCAGGTCAGGCACTCGGATGTCGGCGCCGTGCAGCTGCGTTGGGCCGTTGATAACCGCTGAGTGGTTGAAGTTGCGCTGCCCGAAACGGCAAGGGTTGCCGCCGAGGCATTCACGGTAAATCTGAATCTGAGCACCCATTTGAACCAGTGCATCGGTGAAACCGAAACGGTTTTCATACACAGTTTCGTGAACGATCGAAATTCCCTTGGCCTGGGTTAGTGCAACAACCAATGGTTGTTGCCAGTCAGTCATAAAGCCCGGGTGAACATCCGTTTCGATTACTACTGGGTTCAGGTCTCCGCCAGGGTGATAAAAGCGAATACCATCGTCGTGAATTTCAAACGCTCCGCCAACTTTGCGATAGACGTTTAGGAAAGTCATCATCTCTTGTTGACGTGCACCACCAACAAAGATGTCTCCGCCGGTTGCGAGCGCGGCAGCCGCCCACGATGCGGCTTCGTTGCGATCGAAAAGTGCGGTGTGGTGGTACCCAGTTAGTGACTTCACACCTTCGATGCGAATGGTGCGGTCGGTATCAACCGAAATGATTGCACCCATCTTTTGCAAGATGGCGATTAGGTCCATGATCTCTGGCTCAACAGCAGCGCCACTTAGTTCGGTCAAACCCTCTGCTCGAACCGAAGTCAGCAGCACCTGCTCGGTTGCGCCAACGCTCGGGTAAGGAAGTGAAATCTTCGCACCGTGCAAACCGTTCGGTGCGCTCATGCGAATGCCGTTGACTTGCTTCTCGACTACGGCGCCGAAGTTGCGAAGAACTTCTAGGTGGTAGTCGATCGGACGGTCGCCAATGTGGCAACCGCCAAGGTCAGGAATGAATGCCTCACCAAGTTGGTGCAGCAACGGGCCACAGAAAAGAATCGGAATTCGCGACGAACCAGCGTGTGCGTCGATGTCGACCATGCGAGCAGACTTCACGTTCGATGGGTCAAGAGTCATGCGACCTTCGTCATCGTGAGTGATCTTAACGCCGTGAAGTTGAAGAAGTTTTGAAACAACCTCGACATCGCTGATGTGAGGAACCGCGTTTAGTGTGCTCGCGTCATCGGCGAGTAGAGCCGCCACCATCGCCTTGGTGACCAGGTTTTTCGCTCCGCGAACGTCGATGCGACCAACCAGTGGTTTGCCACCCTTGACGGTGATCTGACTCATTACACTCCCTTTGCTGGAAGAGTCTTGGGTAACCAAGCTGCTCTCTTCGCTTCGAAGTCGGTGATCGACTGCTCGTCTCGCAGGGTGAGCCCGATGTCATCGAGCCCTTCAAGCAGACGCCACCTAGTATATTCGTCAATCTCGAAATCCACGCGGATGTTGCCGACGCTAACCGTCTTGGCGACTAGGTCAACTGTGGCCTGCACGCCTGGATTGGCTTCGATTGCCTGCCAGATGCGCTCGGTAGCTTCGTCTGAGATAACTCCGGTGACCAAGCCCTGCTTGCCAGAGTTTCCGCGGAAAATGTCGGCAAACTTGCTCGAGAACACCGCCTTGAAGCCGTAGTCACGCAGCGCCCAAACGGCGTGTTCGCGACTTGAACCCGTGCCGAAGTCTGGGCCGGCAAAAAGCACCGAACCAGAAGCGAAAGCCGGTTGATTTAGCACGAAGCTCTCGTCACTTCGCCAGCTGGCGAACAGGGCATCTTCGAAGCCGGTCTTGGTAATGCGCTTCAGGTAAACCGCAGGAATGATTTGGTC
>CAWULM010000093.1:0-2681 GCA_963923635.1 uncultured Micrococcales bacterium
GGTCAAGAAAGCACTCGGCAAAATCAAGGCTCGCTCACTGGTGGTTGGCATCGACACCGACCGTTTGTTTCCGCTATCCGGCCAGCAGCTGATTGCAGATCACATTGGCGGGGAACTAGTTGGTGGCAAGTTGCGCGTTATCACGAGCGAATTTGGTCACGACGGGTTCTTGATCGAACACCAATTGGTTGGACCGCTACTGCGCGAGCTGCTTGGTAGCTAACTGAGTTAGTCGGTAGTTGCCGTAAACCAGCAGCGCGATTTCAAAGCAGTTTCTTGTTATGAGCAAAAGCACCGCTGAAGTTTCACTCATCAGAAGCGAATCGTAGGCAAAAGGGTAAAGCCACCAAGTCAACGATGTGGTGATTGCTAGCAAAACCATCGGAACGCGCATTCTCGTTGCACCGACCAGCATGCCCAGAACTAGCGTCACTGGAATCCAGGTCATGTATTGCGGTGAACCAACCTTGTTGAACACGATCAGGTCAAGCACGAAGGTGAATGACCCCCAGGTAATGATTTCTTTATTGAGTGGGTGTTGGTCGTCAAATGCGGTTTTCTTGGTTGCAAGAAAAATAAGCGTCAAGGTAATCAGAACTGCGCCGACCTGCACCAGATTCAGCAGGCTTGCCACCAGCTCGGTGCCCGGGCCAAACACTTCAAAGGTCATCAAGGATTGGTTGTAGCTAATGCCGGAGTTTGGGTCTTGAGTTGCCGATGCCCATAACCAAGGCATGGCAAACGGTGATTCAATCTGAATACCGCGCGAACTTTGGCCTAAGGCAAAAGAGAAAATCGCAACCAGATTTCCACCAGCAGCGAGTGCTATGGCAACGAAACCAAGCGTCACAGCTACACCAGCGAGCACGACTCTTCTAACTTTCTCTGCGCTGAAGGCCAGTGGTGAAAACAGCGCGATCGGCCAAACCTTAATCCAAGCGGCTGCAGTTAGAAAGGCAGCTGCTGAGACTCGACTCTTGGTCGCAATGAAGAGCACACCAATCAGTGCGAGCTGCACGCTGAAGGCATCGACGCGGCTGATCGAAACCGGGCCGAGCAACATTGTGAAGCCAAGCCAGGCATAGGCGGCCAGGTAGCGACGATGCATGTGAGGTTCCGGCTTACGCGTCACAAATAACCCAACGGTTAGCGCCTGCGTGATTGTCACGAGGCACAGCCAAGAGAACCAAAGTGCGCCTGGAGTAAGCAGATTCGATACCACCATCGGAACCAGTGCCGGCCAAGGGTAAACCCAGGCGGTGGTGATGCCGAAGAGTGTTGAGTCTTTGAAAACCTGGTCTGCCCACGACTGATAGGCGAGAAACAAATCACCCATCGGCATTCCTATGCCACTTCGACCAATGGCAATCAGGGCGAGATCTACTAGCACGCTGACGATTAGCACTGCAGGAAGATTGAACATCCAACGCTGAAGGGTTTGCTTCATGACCTCAACGCTATCAATGGCTGGTTTAGGCTGGTCTCAAGGAGCACCCATGCCAAAACTTTTTGAAAGCATCAAAGTTCGCGATCTAGAGATTCGCAACCGTATTTTCATCGCGCCTATGTGCCAATACTCTTGCGAAGACAAAGACGGAGTGCCCAATGAGTGGCACCTGGTTCACTACGGTGCTCGTGCTACCGGTGGTGCGGGCTTGATCATCATGGAGGCAACCGGAGTAACACCTGAAGGCCGCATCACTCCTTGGTGCACCGGCATTTGGAATGACGAGCAGGTTAAGGGCTGGAAGCGCGTCAATGATTTTTGTCACACTCAAGGCGCGAAAACCGCACTTCAGTTGGCCCACGCCGGACGTAAGGCTTCAACCTACCGCGGTTGGTCTGGAGTGAACAGCGTGCCAATCGAAGACGGTGGCTGGCAAACCGTTTCATCAACCGACGAACCTTTCCCCGACTACGCGGCTCCACGCGCGCTCGAAACCGCAGAAATCGCTGACCTAGTAAACGACTGGGCTGCAGCCGCAAAGCGCGCTGTCGCCGCTGGTTTTGACGCTGTAGAAATTCACGCGGCCCACGGTTATTTGATTCACCAGTTTTTGTCACCGCTGACCAACAACCGCAGTGACGAATATGGCGGACCACTTGAGAACCGCGCTCGCCTGCTCTACGAAATCGTTTCTGCCATTCGTAAAGTCATTCCTGCCGAGATGCCGCTGTTTATTCGTTTCAGTGCCACCGACTACAAAGAAGGCGGTTGGGACGAAAAGCAGACCGCTGAAGTTGCAGCGCACTGCGCCAAACTCGGTGCCGACCTTTTCGACATTTCGACCGGCGGCTTCATCACCGGAGTGCAGATTCCGCTTACTGAAAAGGGCTACCAGGTTAAGTACGCCGAATACGTGGCCGAGAAGGTTGACGAGCCGGTGAGCGCCGTCGGAAATATCTTTGACGGGCCGCAAGCCGAAGCCATTTTGCAAAAGGGTGAGGTTGAAATCATTTCGATTGCACGAGCTTCGCTTCGCGACGCTTACTGGCCACTGCGCGCAGCACACGAACTCGGTGCCGAGGTTAACTACTGGCAGCCTCAAGACTCTCGAGGCAAGTTTCCTAACTAACCGAGGTTAGTCGCGCTGAGTCGCGTCTTGAACTTCGCCGACCAGCTCTTCGAGAATGTCCTCCAAGAACAGCACGCCGATTTCGCGACCCTTGCGATCAAAAGC
>CAWULM010000094.1:0-2659 GCA_963923635.1 uncultured Micrococcales bacterium
TGATTGGTGCGCTAATCGGAACCATCATCGGTGCAATCTCGGGTTACTTCCGCGGTTGGACTGACTCGGTTCTGATGCGTTTCACCGACCTCATCATCACCATCCCTACGGTGATCATTGGTTCGGTTATTGGCGCCCGTCTTGGAAACCTCGGTGTATTCCCGCTAGCGGTGTTCCTCGGTTTGTTCGCCTGGACTGGTCTTGCACGTCTGGTGCGTGGTGAGTTCTTGACTCTGCGTGAACGTGAATTCGTCGATGCTGCCCGCGTTGCCGGCGCTAGCAACAACCGAATCATCTTCAAGCACATTCTGCCTAACGCTATGGGTGTGATTATCGTTTCAGTCACCCTGCTGCTCTCCGGTGCAATCTTGCTTGAAACCGCACTTAGCTACGTAGGGTTTGGTGTTCAGTCACCAGACGTATCGCTCGGTACGCTGATCAGCACCTACCAAGACTCGTTCCAGGCAAACCCTTGGTTGTTCTGGTGGCCAGGTTTCTTCATCATCTCGATTGCGCTTAGTGTCAACTTCATCGGTGATGGTCTTCGCGATGCGTTCGACCCTCGTCAGAAGCGCACTCTAAGCCGCAAAGACCTAGCTAACGCCAAGAAGGTTAGTCGCTAGTTATGAAAAGCCAAGAAGCTAAGAACTGTTGCCAGAATGAGTCCGGCAACTCCGTACCAGTTCATGGTCACGGAGTGTCGAGCACTCTCACTGCTGCAACTGTTTTTAGCCTCACTCAAAAGAGCAAGGGCACTACCGCTCTGGCTGCCAAGGCTCACGCCGGGAGCGGCAACTGCTGCTCCGTCGAACTCGGTTCCGCGGAACTCGTCACGTTCGATGCGGCTGACCTGGCGTCGGGTGGGTGCGGGTGCGCTCCAAGCGACGAAGGGTCTGCGATCAACGATCACACCAAGACCGTAGCGGGTGTCAAAGCCTGTCACTGCAGCCCACTCAGCTCTGAAGACGCGCAGCGGGTTGCGAATCTCGACGCCGGCTTCGCTGTAGAGAATTCGCGGCTCGAAGAAGAACATCCAAACCAAAATGTCGATGACCAAGGTCATCTCGAGAACGGTGAAGAAGTTCTGAAGGTCTCCGGCAAGGGCTGCGGCGACCAGTGCGGTTGCGGTCACAACGCCGGCTCCTATAATCGCGAACTTCGTGATGGCAGATCTAATGGTCTTCATGAATCCGATTATCCCAGTTATGCAAAAAAGTTAAGCTTCCCCTTAGTAGCAAAGTCAGAGGAAACCAAATGACCAAAAGTCAGACCAATGTACTAGAAGTCTCCAACTACAACGTTGACTTCTGGGTTGACGGCTCCTGGTACCCAGCAGCCATCGACATGAACTACAACATCAAGGCTGGCGAAGTGCTTGCCATTGTTGGAGAGTCTGGTTCAGGAAAGTCGACCTCGTCAATGGGCCTCATGGGTCTGCTTGCTTCGAACGCTCGCGTGAGCGGCAGCGTGCAGATCAAGGGCACCGAGGTGCTTGGCAAGCCGCTGAGCGAACTGCGCAAGTACCGCGGTAAAGAAGTTTCATACATCTTCCAGGAGCCGATGACGGCTCTGAACCCGGTTTACACAATCGGTTTCCAGATCATCGAGACTCTGCGTGCTCACTTTGACATTTCGTCTGAGGCAGCTCGTGCTCGCGCGGTTGAACTTTTGACCATGGTCGAAATTCCTAACCCTGAGGCTTCCGTCGACAAGTACCCTCACCAGCTTTCTGGTGGTCAGCGCCAGCGTGCAATGATCGCCCAGTCGCTTGCTTGTGACCCAGCTCTTCTAATTGCCGATGAGCCAACTACTGCACTAGACGTAACCGTTCAGGCCGAAATTATCGACCTTATGCGTAACCTGAAAGACAAGCTGGACTCGGCTGTTCTTCTAATCACTCACGACATGGGTGTAGTTGCAGACCTTGCCGACCGCGTTTTGGTTATGAAAGACGGCGTTACCGTCGAGCAGGGAACCGCAGACCAAATCTTCAACCGCCCACAGCACCCATACACACAAGAACTTCTTGCAGCCGTCCCTAAGTTGGGTTCGGTCAAGGGTCGCAAGCACCCAGGCACCAAGAGCGAGCCAGTGCTTCGTCTAACCGACGTTGTGATCGAGTACCCGAAGCGCGGACGCATTCCAGCTTTCACCGCCGCTAAAGACGTAAACCTCGAGATTTACCCAGGAGAAATTCTTGGTCTCGTTGGTGAGTCTGGCTCAGGTAAGACCACCATCGGCCGTGCCGCCATCGGTTTGCTTCCGATCAAGTCGGGAACCATCGAGGTTGCCGGAAGTGACATCAGCCATGCCGACCCTAAGACCCTGCGTCAAATTCGTCGCCACACCGGAATCGTTTTCCAAGACCCAGCATCATCGCTGAACCCTCGCCTTCCTATTGGCGAGAGCATCGGTGAGCCTCTGTTCTTGGCTGGCATCGCAAAGAAAGACGAACTTGCCCGCATGGTCGAAGACCTGCTCGACAAGGTTGAGTTGCCGCGTTCTTACCGCAACCGCTACCCACACGAACTTTCGGGCGGTCAGCGTCAGCGCGTCGGTATTGCCCGAGCTCTAGCCCTGAACCCAGACATTCTGATCGCCGATGAGCCTACCTCGGCGCTAGACGTCTCGATTCAAGCCCGCTTCCTTGACCTGCTTC
>CAWULM010000095.1:0-2617 GCA_963923635.1 uncultured Micrococcales bacterium
GGCCTCGCAGCCACTCCAGCCATGGCAGACATTCCTGCCGCGGCATCGACTTCTTTGGCAAACGTTGATAACTCGGCAATCTTCCCGATGGCCACTTACAACGTTGCACCGGTTCCAGCTGGACAAAACCAGGTCAACGTAGCACTCGAAACTCAAATGACCAGTGCATTGCTTTCGACCTATGCGAACAAGACTCTTTCATACTCGATCGCCGTGAGCGACCCGAGTGGAAACACCCTTCTCAACTCGAACACTGTGATGACTCCTCCGAGCGGAACCTCGTTCTTCCCGAGCATGTCGTTCAGCTTTTCAGGTAAGTGTTCGGCCATGCACATCTGGCAGCCTGCAACTTCAGCTGTTTTCCCGGCTGACACCTCAGACTGTGCCGGAACTGCTTATGCAAACATCAGCATTACCGCAGGCAAGGGCAACACCCTAGCCACCGGTGACTACACTCTGACCTTCCTATTGAAGATCGACGGCAGCACCATCGCAGTGGGCACCGCCGGAATGACCAATAACACCTCGCGCATGACGCTGCACTACAACACCAACACGTTCACCTTGCCAGCAGGCGTGGCCACTGGAAACCAGTACGCAAACATCTGCGCTGACACTAGCAAGTTGGTTGTCGGTCACCTAGTAAAGGCATCGATGCTGCTTGACGGAGCTTCGCAATCATTTGCAGGAATTCAGTTCAACAGCCGTTCTGGTTCTTACTCTGACAGCGGAATTCGCACCGGCGGAGGTAGCGGCGCTGCAGGCATAACCGTAACTGACTATGACGTAAGCCACGGGTTCTTTGCTCGCATCAGCAACACCATTCAGTCTCCAGCTGCGGGTTCGCACACCGCTGAGTACCGTCTCTGGGATGACACCACCAGTACCGACGTCTCTGGCTCATGTAAGCCACAGAAGCCAACCGCTCCAGTGCTTACCTTCGACGGAACTCAGGTAACTGGTTCGGTAACCTTCCCTTCAGACGTAATGCCGAACAACAACGCAAGCGGAACGTGTGTGTTCTACGACGCAGCAGCTCCTACTGTAAAGATTGCTAGCGTTTACGTCATGCAGTCGGGCATGAGCAGCTACAACTGTGCACTTACCACCGGCATCACCGTTGGCCACAGCTACTTCGCCAAGTTGATCATCAGCTTCTACGATGTCGACTCTGACCCATCAGACGCAACCAACACGGTAGCGGTTACCGCTCCTGGTTATAACGTCACCACCAGCTATGCAGGCAACGTTCTTGCTGGCAAGTTTGTGAAGGTGAACAGCAACAGCATTGCTGTTGACGCAACGGCAACCCGCGTGAACACCTACCCAGACGGCGCAAACGGCGTCTACGAAATGAGTTCGATCTCAACCGGTGGCCAGAACAGCCCTCCAGCTGTCACCAACGTGAACGTTTCGCGAGTCACCTCGACTGGTGCGGACTCAACTATCGGTGGAACCGGCAAGATCTCAATTCCGGTCAGCGGGTTCACCCTTTACTCGTTCCTTGGCGGCTTCGGGCTCTACGGTGCAAACCGCGACAAGTTCGTAGTTTCAGTTGGTGGTGCCGATGGTAACGGTATGAGCCAAACCGGTAAGGCAACTCTTTACTTCGGTTCGTCTTCATCTACCACCACGACCGCAGTCACGATTCAAGCGAGTGCAGCCGCTACCGCTTGTAGCACCGCAGTCAGTGGTTACTCAATCAACGTGAACACAGCACTGAGCATCAGCCCATTGAGCTCTAACTACTCATCTGCTCTTGCTCTGATCACCTGTACCAAGAACGTCAACTTCGCAGGTGGCACTACAGGTGCGGTGAACCTTCCGGTTCTAATGAGCATTGCTACCGACGGAACCCTGACTCCGTTGACCGCCCTTGCAACACCTAGCGACGCTGAGAACAACTTCACCGTTACTGGCACTTCGGTTAACTTCAGTGCCGCGACTGGTGCACCGATGTTCACCTTCGTTGTGAAGGCGGGCCTTGCAACTGCGTTCAACCAGATGACGTACCAGCTGACCGAAACTCCTGTTGCAACTCGACTTGTTCGTGTTGACAACGCTGGAGCACTAATCGGTTCGGCTGTTGACGCTGGCTTCGACGCCGGCGCAACTTACTCGCTAATGCAGGAGAACACCGGAACCATTTATGGTGCTCAGAACAACGCTGGCGTTGCTAAGTTGATCACCATCGGCACCACCGGTGGAGCAACTCTTGACACCATCGATCTGTCTGGCGCGGGCATCACCGGTGCAACACTTCAGGTCACCTCTGGTCGAATCTCGAGCAGTGAAACTTACGGTTACTTCCTTGCAACCAACGCAACGAACGTAGCTCCGGTATTCATCAAGCTCGCAGACAAGACCGCAACCTTCGGTGAGAAGATCACCTTCACTAAGGCCCTCGGCCTTGGTGTCGCTTCTGCTTACTTCATTGGTTCAGACAAGAACCTCTACTGGGCAGCAACCACCACCGACAGCAGCACCTTCCAGACGCTGTTCAAGTGGGTTGACCCTCGCTACGTAGCACCAGTTGGACCAGTTCCTGCTGTTACTTCGGCAGACACCAAGTACGCGCTGAACACTCCAAGCGCTGGAAGCAAGATCACCCTGACCG
>CAWULM010000096.1:0-2617 GCA_963923635.1 uncultured Micrococcales bacterium
AAAACTTCTCACTGTGAACCGAGCCATAACAGCAGTCTAAACTTTCGATATAAGAAGTGAGGAACATCATGGCTCAAGAAATCTCAGTGGACGAACTTGCAGAACGCATTGCACAGAGCGCCTACGTGCTAGACGTGCGCGAAGACTGGGAGTTTGAAGATGGCCACGTTCCAACCGCGCACCACATTCCACTCGGTGCCGTGCCTGACACCTATCTAGAAATTCCTAAGGATCAGCAGATCCTTGTCATTTGCAAGAGCGGTCGTCGCAGTCAGTCAGCTGCAAACTTTTTGATTGAGCAGGGCTTTGACGCATTATCGGTAGCCGAGGGCACCGAAGGCTGGATTGCTTCTGGTCGCGAAGTTTCTTACGAATAGAAACTAGTGAACGGTTAGGTTGATCGCCTTCATGGTGTCAGCCTTGATCTCTGAGCGAACGTGCTCGAGAACTTCTGCCGGAACCTCAGAGTCAACGGTAATAACCGAAAGCGCCTTGCCACCCTTTTGCTGGCGAGCGATCTGCATAGCTGCAATGTTTACACCTGCTTCGGCAAATGCCTTGCCGTAGACAGCGACGATACCTGGACGGTCGCCGTAAACCATGAGCACCATGTGCTCTGCCATTGCCAGTTCAACTTCATAACCATTGATCGAAACAATCTTTTGGAAAAGTTTCGGACCAATCACCGTGCCAGCAACTTGAGCAACAGTGCCATCGGCCATGATTGCCTTGATTGCAGTCACATTGCGATATTCCTCGCTGACTGGGCTTACCGAAAGCTTCACCTCAATACCGCGCTGCTCTGCGAGCAGTGGAGCATTCACGTATGAAACCTGGTCGGTGACTGCGTTTTCGAAGAAGCCCTTCAAACCGGCAAGCTTCAAAACCGAAACATCGTGCGCAGCGATTTCTCCGCGAACCTCAACTTCGATTGCGCTAACCGCACCGTCGGTGATGCCGAACAAAATCTGTCCCATGTTTTCCATGAGCGCAATGCCAGGCTTCACCGATGCATCAATGTTTCCGCCGGCAACGTTTACTGCGTCTGGCACTAGATCCCCGGCGAGCGCTAGACGAACCGACTTGGCAACCGAGATACCAGCCTTCTCTTGCGCCTCATCGGTCGATGCACCGAGGTGCGGAGTGACAACAATGTTCTCTAGCTCGAGAAGTGGCGAGCCCTTTGGTGGCTCGTTAACAAACACGTCGAGGCCGGCACCAGCAATGCGCTTGGTTGAGAGCGCTTCGTAGAGTGCATCTTCGTCGATGATTCCACCGCGTGATGCATTGACGATGCGAAGTTCAGGTTTCGCGATAGCGAATTCCTTTTTGCCAATCAAACCGGTGGTTTCTGGGGTTTTAGGAATGTGAATAGTGATGAAGTCGGCACGCTTCATAGCGTCTTCGAGGCTAACCAACTCAACACCGATTTGTTCTGCGCGAGCTGGAGTCACGTAAGGGTCGTAACCGATCAGCGTTGCACCGAAACCTGCAAGTCGTTGAGCAACAAGCGTTCCGATTCGCCCAAGACCGATGATCGCGATGGTCTTTTCATAAAGCTCAACACCCGTGAACTTCGAGCGCTTCCACTCCCCAGCCTTCAGCGATGAGTTGGCATCTGGAATGAAACGAGCCGATGCAAAAATCAGACCGATGGCAAGTTCTGCAGCAGAGATGACGTTTGATGTTGGAGCGTTAACAACCATCACACCTGCAGTGGTGGCAGCCTTGATGTCGACGTTGTCGAGACCTACGCCAGCTCGAGCAACAACCTTGAGTTTCGGTGCCGCTGCAATGGCTTCGGCATCTACTTGAGTTGCCGATCGCACGAGGATGGCGTCTGCCGTAGCAAGCGCTTTGAGAAGTGCTGGGCGGTCAGTGCCGTCAACATTCACTACTTCGAAGTCAGGGCCTAGTGCCTCGACGGTGGCAGGTGAAAGTTCTTCAGCGATAAGTACGACTGGCTTAGACAAGGCGCATCCTTAGGAAGTTTGATTTGAAAGCTGCACCGATGGAGCCTGGTACTAGTTTATTGCCCCGACAGGCTACTTAGCCCCGATATAGTTCAGGCCACCGTTGGCTTGATCGTAGATTTCCTTGAAGCGTTTTGCCGGAATGCCGTGCTGGAAGTGACCGGCCGCCTTCAGTTCGTCCATTCGGGTTCGCAGAGCCTTTAGATACTGCACCAAAAGCGTGTCGAAGGCTGTGCCCTCGGCGTGCGACATGCGCACCAGGAAGGTGCGGTTTTGCATGAGCGAAAGCTCAGGGTCGACCTTTACATCGGCGAGGTCTATGTGTTGAGCAGCAAGGGTGGCGCGCACCTCTTGCTTTTGGGTGTGGGCGAGGTATTCGATGTCGGTCACTACCTGACCAACTGCAGTGGTCTGAGTGTTTTTGTTGCCAATGGTGCCGACTGCGGCGAACTGAAAGGTGAAGTCATAGATGGCGCGCTCTTCCGGAGCCAGCTTGAGTGCCGCGGCGGTTGGGGCTGGTGGACGGTTAGCGATGTAGACAATGCCGCCGGTAACGGCACCTGCCAGCAGGATGAAGCCGACAAACCACGCCCATGGCTTTACTGCAGCCTTTTTGCTCATCTGTTTCTCCATAAGTTCAGCAA